>JAHJDE010000030.1 GCA_018812525.1 Gammaproteobacteria bacterium | reverse complement strand
TCACCGGCATCCTACGAATTTTTTGATCGTTCCCACGCTCCGGCGTGGGAATGCCGCCCGCGACGCTCCTGCGTCGCGATCCGGGACGCAGAGCGTCCCTCCCTGCATTCCCACGCGGAGCGTGGGAACGATAAATCCGGGATGATCCGGGCTACGGGGATGGGGGGGGTTCGGGTTTGTCATTTCGGGCAACCGGCGCCGTTCCTACCTGTGTCGATTCATTAAATCAAAAGAGGGAGGGCCGTAGGGTGCGGTGAGGTACGAACCGCACCGGTCGCGGGCGACGCCGGCACGAACGATGCGGTTCGCTCTCGCTCACCGGCATCCTACGAATTTTTCCAGATCGTTCCCACGCTCCGGCGTGGGAATGCATCCCCGGACGCTCCCGCGTCCCGAGACCGGGGCATGCCGCCGGTATCCGGCAATCCGCGACGCTGGAGCGTCGCGGGCGGCATTCCCACGCGGAGCCTGGGAACGATAAATCCGGGATGATCCGGGCCAGGCGCTTCCCGGATTACGCTTCGCTTCATCCGGGCTACGGGGCTGGGGGAAAGTTTGGGATTGTCATTCCAGGCAACCGGTGCCGTTCTTACCTGTGTCGATTCACTAAATCAAAAAGAGGGAGCAGCTATGAAACGCCGTTCGTTGTTTTTCCGCGCCGCGCATCCGGCGGTTGCCCTTTGCGTCTTGCTCTGCGCCGCGCCGGCCGATGCCGCCGACCGTGCCCTGCTGATGGGCGTGGGCGAGTATGCCGATCCTAAATACAACCTGGTCGGCATCGACACCGATCTGCGCAACATGGAGGTGGTCGCGGAGCGCCTGGGCTTCAAGGATATCAAGGTGTTGAAGGACGCGGAGGTCACTTCCGGCACGGTGGCACAGACCATCGAGGATTGGCTGGTCAAGGGCACGGGGCCGGACGACCGGACATTGATCTATTTCAGCGGCCACGGCACGCGCATCAAGGACGAGAATGGCGACGAGGAGGACAAGGCCGACGAGGTGCTGGTGCTGCACGATTTCAAGGCGGAGGGGGGAAAGATCTCGGGGGTGCTGGTGGATGACCGCATCCATGAGCTGCTGACCGCCATCCCGGCGCGGGAGACCCTGGTGTTCGTGGATGCCTGCCACAGCGGCACCGCGACCAAGGGCATCGTGGCCCTGGCGAACCGCAGTTCCGGCAACAGTGAGGGGGTTTCCAAGTTCATCTTCTATCCGGGCATGCCCGAGGGGGGCGGCAAGGATGTGGCCGTGGCCGAGAAGGAGGGCGCCGGGCTGCGTTATGTGGCGCTGTCGGCGGCCTCGGACAATGAGCAGGCCTTGGCGACCAGCCGGGGCAGCCTGTTCAGCCGCGCCCTGGCCGAGACCTTCAACGAGGGGGTGCGCAAGGAGGGGGAACAACGCAAGCGCGGCATGCAGCGCGTGGACAAGGGCGAGCAGGGCGCCGCCCAGACAGCCCAGGCTGCCAAGGACCTGACCCTGGAACAGGTGCATCGCCTGACCACGGAGCAGATCGCCCAGTATGTGCGGGAGGATCAGGGCATCAGCCCCGACAAGATCCACCACCCGCAGTTGAGCGGCAATCTCGATCTGGCGCGCAAGGCCCTGCTGGTGCGGCCGGCCACCCAGGGCGGCGGCTCGGAGTGGAGCCGCTTCCTGCAATTCGCCCAGGCCGCCGGCGGCAAGCTGAATGCGCGTGCGGTCGCGACCAAGCTGGAGGAGGGCGATCTGCTGCAATTGGAGGTGGAGATCCCCGAGGCGAAGGGCTATCTGAACGTCGTTCAGGTGGATGCCCTGGATCAGGTGACGGTGCTTTTTCCTAACCAGATGGACCGGAACAACGAGGTGCGGCAGGGCGCCGAGGCGTTGCCGGGCAGGCGCAACTTCGACTGGACCATCCACGAGCCCTACGGCCCGGCGCTGGTCCTGGTCTTCTTCACCCAGCGCAAGATCGATCTGTTCGAGCAGAGCAACGGCCAGCGGGATGCCTCGGGCAAGCTGCTGGAGGCCTTTCCCGCCATCAGCTCGGCGGCGGCCCGGGCCGCGGTGCCCACCCAGGCGCTGCACGCCGCCGCCTTCGAGATCGGCACCTGCGAGACACTGAATCAGTGCAAGTAGTTTCCGGGCACCCTCCCATCGCGGGGGAGCCCCCTTTCAAACCCTATAGGGAGTCGTTTGTCATGAAAATCCACGCCAAGATCCTCTTTTCTCTGTTGTCCGGCCTGTTGCTGGCCGGCTGTTTCCATGAAACCCAGTATGTCCACGTGGGACCCAACTGGGCGCGCCTGCACGATTTCCAGGAGGGGGAGAACAGTTTCAAGGTATCCATCGTCTCCGCGCCGAAGCAGGTGGAGGTCGGCAAGCCCATGCAGTTCACGGTCAGCAGCGCCAAGGCGGGCCAGTTGTGGGTGGTCCAGGTCGATCCCAAGGATGAGCTGAGCCTGCTGTTCCCCAATCAGTTGCAGCGCGAAAACCGCATCGAGGCCAACAAGCCCCTAACCCTTCCCGGCGAGGGCTGGTCGCTGGAGGCGGCGGAACCGGCGGGTCCCAGCGCCATGGCCTTCTTCGTGACCCCCGAGGGCGTCTCGCTCCAGGATGTGTTGGAGGGCGGGGAGAACAGCAAGCGCATGGAAAAGGCCATCCGCATCGTCGCCGAGGCGCCGTCCTGGGGCCTGGTCAAGACGGTGGTGGATGTGGTCGAGCCGAAGGAATGACCCGTTTTGGAATCTGTTGGATAGATTTATCTCTCTCCCCCACCGGGGGAGGGTTGGGGAGGGGGAAAAGGGTCGAACCGAGCATGAGTGCTTGGTTTACGCCCGACCCTCCCCCCAACCCCCTCCCAGAGGGAGGGGGGGCTGAATAGGAACCCAACACCTGGCGCCGAATGTTGGGTTACGGCGGAAATACCGCCTAACCCAACCTACAATTTTCCGTTAATAAATAATTGATCCGGGTGGATAAGCGATAGCGCATCCACCTCTTCGGCTAATCCATGGCAAGAGGAGTTCACGACGATGTTTAGATGGACGGTATTTTTGCTCTGTCTGCTTACCGGGAGCGGCGCGGTGAGCGCGAGTCCCAGCGACCCCTTCACCGGGGGGCTGTTCGATCTCTATGAAAAGAACCGCCGCGAGGATGTCCCCAACTACATCACCGAGGACTTCCTGCTGCTGGCCTACACCCTGGTCGAGCGCCAGGCAACGGTCGATCTGGAGGACCGGGAGATCGCCCCCCGTTTCGGCCGGTTGATCGACCGTCTGGCGGCAGCGGTGGCGGCGGTTCCGGGCGAGGCACCGGAGACCCTGGCCAACCGTGGCTATTTGGCCCTGTTGCAGGCCCTCTTGAGCGGGGACGCCGCCAAGCTGGCGGGAGCGGCGGCCGAGGAGCGGGAATTGGTGGAGAAGGCGGCCGGCCTGTCGGGCTCCCCCCTGTGGGGCTACCCCATCGACTACAGCCAGTTCAGCCCGCGCGGACGCTATGCGGAAACGCTGGAGTTGCAGCGCTATTTCCGCGCCCTGCGTTATGCCAATACGGCCCTCTTCGCCATCACGGCGACCAAGGCGACCGGCGTCACGGAGGAGGGCGCGCGGCGCATGGCGCTCCAGGCGCGGCAGTTGGTGGGCCTGATGGATGGGGAACCGGCGCTCCGGCAGCTCCGCGTCGAGCTGATGCGCCTCTTGACCAGCCGCTTCGGCGAGGGGCGGGATCTGCGGGACAGCGATCTGCGCAACACCCAGGAGGCAAAGGCCGAGGCGCTTCCCCTCGCCCTGCGGAGCCTGGGCCGCAAGCCCCGGATACTGGGCGGGATCGTCAATATCGATCTGCTGGAACCGCCGCTGACGGCGGAAGAGGCGCTCATGGGCTGGCGGCTCATCCCCGCCAGCGATACACCTGAAAGCGCGGCCTTTCAAAGGCTCGTCCATCCGGGCACGGGCCCCTGGCTGGGGACAGAGTGTCAGGGGTGCGAACCGGCGTTCGGCCTGGGCCAGGTCGGCGGTCGGCAGGTGAAGGCCTACCCAAGCCTGCTCGAACTGCTGGCCCTGCTGGGCAGCAAGGAGGCCGATGGGGTGCTGACCGCCAAGGGCGAAAAGCAGTTCGAGGGCTATGGGAAGGCCGCTGGCGAGGCAAAGGCCCTGCTGCACGAGGCCCAGGGTCTGCAAAAGGCCCGGCTCGACTTCATCGCCCAATCGACCGCGCTGCCGGAAGGCAAAAAGGCCGATGAACGACTACGCGCCCTGCGCGCCTTCTGGACCGGCCTGCGGTATACCGAACAGCTCTATGTGCAGCAGTCCTATACCCCCGTGGGCAAGGGGGTCACCGTGCCCCGGCCCCGCGCCGGCGCCCGGTTGGAGCGCTCCACCGCCCTGTATGAATCCCTGGCCGCCCTGGTGGACGTGCAACTGTCGTTGGGGGCGAAGGCCCCTTGGGATGCGTTCGCCGCGATACTGAAGCGGCTGATCGAGATCAGCGGCAAACAGCTACCCAGCGGGGAGGACGAGGTCTTCCTCAACGGCCTGGATACCCAACTGCTGGCGCTCACCGGCGGCAAGGACAAGCCCATCCTGGTGGACATACACACCCATGGGGAAGAGGGCAAGGCGGTGGAGGAGGGCATCGGCTTTGCCCTGATCGATCAGCGGGATAAGGCCCGTGGCGCCCGCCTGTACCACCGCGAGTTCAAGCAGCCGCTGGCCGAGCGGATGACCGATGCGGCCTGGGCCGCGTCGCTGGTGCGTTGAGTCGCGTAATTTCGTAGGTTGGGTTAGGCGGTATTCCCGCCCTAACCCAACGGCTACGGCGCTACGGCACTGAAAATCATCGGTTTGTCGGCCTGAAGTGAACCTAGGGTGGATAAGCGAAGCGCATCCACTGAAACCGCGCCGAATGGTGGATGCGCTTCGCTTATCCACCCTACATTTCGATCGTTCCCAGGCTCCGCGTGGGAATGCCGCCCGCGACGCTCTGCGTCGCGATTCGGGACGCAGAGCGTCCCTCCCTGCATTCCCACGCCGGAGCCTGGGAACGATCAGGAGCGAGTAGCCCGGATGGAACGCAGTGAAATCCGGGAGGCGCGTGGCCTGGTAATCAACATCAAAGGAGCAAGAGGGATGAACAAGACGAGATGGTTTGCGGTTCTGTTGCTGTTTGGCTTGATGGCCCCGGTCCAGGCCGAGCGCCATGCCTTGTTGGTGGGGGTGGGGGATTATCAGCACCCCGGCATGAATGATCTGGAAGGGCCGCCTGAGGATGTGGCTGCCCTGAAGCGGGTCCTGATGGAGCGGTGGGGGGTGGCGGAGGGCAATATCCGTACCCTTGTCGATCGAGATGCGACAAAACAAAAGATCCTGGACGAGATCCGGGGTCTGGCGAAGCGGCTGTCATCGGGGGACCAGGCCTTGATCTATTTCAGCGGCCACGGGACCAGCAGTGGCGACAGCGGAATGTGGGAAGCTGCCTCCCCCATCGCCCCCGGCACGGGCGCCTTCATGCCCTACGATGCGGTACCGAAGGGGGCGCGCGCCGAGGTGCTGGCATCCCTGCTGATGACCAATCAGGACCTGTTGCCGGTGCTGGATGAGATCGACCGCAGCGGGGCAGAGACACTGGTGGTCGCCGACAGTTGCTATTCGGGCCATACCGTGCGATCCATGGGGACCGGTCTGGCCAGCCGCCAGCAGAAGGCCTTTTATACCGATGGGGCCGATGCGGCCATGGATGCATCCATCTCAGATTCCGTCGCGAAGATCCCCCCCTACCACTACAAGAACATCACTTACCTCTCGGCGGCTACTGAAGGGGAACAGGCCATCGATATCCGAAACCAGGACCTGCGCCAGCGTCCCACCCTGGACGGCCGCCCCCACGGTGCCTTCACCGATGGCCTTCTGCGCATCCTGTCCGGTCGAGCCACGGCCGACGCCAATGGCGACGAACGGGTTTCCCATCTGGAGTTGCGCGATGCCGCCAAGGGCCTGCTGGCCGGCATGGGCCTCTCGCACACCCCCCAACTCCACCCCTCCGACAAGGAAGATCAAAACTCTCTGCGCCAGCGCTCCCTGTTCGCGGCCCGCTCCATCGTGGCAACGGCCAATGGGGACAAGCCTATCCCCTTCCGCGTCGCGCTGGGCGAGGGCCTGGGGGAGCTGGAGTCCGCGCTGCGAGACAAGAGCTGGGCGCAACGGGTCCAGGGCAGGGGGGATGTCCAGGTGGTCGCGAGGGATGGGGACTGGCTGTTGCTCTCCAGCGCGGACGATGTCATCGGCCGGACGCCGGCGGCTAATGTCCCCATGGCCCTCCATCGCCTGAGCCAGATGCAGTGGGTGCATGAAGTGGGCGCGCGGCAGATCCGCGCCAATGCCCTGGGACTGGAATTGGCCGTCGAGCCCGAGCGGAAGGGCGGCAATTTCCAGTTCGGCGACTTTCTCAATATACGGGTGAAGGTCGCCAAGCCGGTGTGGCTGGTGCTGCTGAACATCGCCGCTAGCGGCGATGTGGAGCCCCTCTATCCCTTCAAGAAGTCGGAGCTGAACCCCTTGTCCCCAGGCCAGAACCTCTTCCTGCCCGATCCCGACCCCGCGAAATCGATCTGTGTCTCGGGGCCGGAGGGCACCGACCATCTCATCGCCCTGGCCTTCTCGGAACGTCCCCCGATGCTGGAGCAGTTGCTGGGCCAGAGAAAGCTCGGTTTTGACCACCCCGCCATCGAGCAGTGGCGCGCCCTGATACAAAAGGACGCCATCGGCCAGTCGGTCTCCGCCGCCGTTACCCCCATTCGCATCCTGAAAGGAGATGGAAAATGTTCACATTGAACACCGATTTTGCATTGGATTTTTGGCGCCAAGAAAATCATCGGTTTGTAGGTCGGCCTTCAGGCCGGCATGTCGGGCTAAAGCCCAACCTACGGGCCAATGAAAAACCGGGATTGAATCGAATCGGGCCGCAAGGCCTGCTGCTATCCGCCCTGTTTTGTTTCGCCGCGATGCCGGCGTTGGCCAACGACTGCCCCAAGGCGGCCCAGTTGGCGGAAGTGGCCAAGCAATCCACGGATACCGGCATCAAGATCGCCAAGCTCGGCCAGGCCCTGGAAATCTGCCCCTCCGCCGCTATTGCCTATCGCCTCGGCGTGGCCCGGTTGCAGGAGGGGAAAGACCCCAAGGGCGCCGTGGAAGAGCTGAAGAAGGCCGATGAGTATCTGCGCAACAGCGGCGCCGATAATCCCGTCCTCTCCGCCGCCATCAAGGGCCGGCTGGCCCAGGCCCATTACAACCTTGAACAGTTATGTGGGGCCGAGAGCCAGATCAAGGCAGCCCTGGAGGTGGGCGTCACCGACAAACACCCCTGGCTGTGGCAGCTCAACGCGGCCATCCTGGACCACCCCAAGGTCCGCTTCAAGACCGCCGAAGAGATCGTCTGCGTCGCCCAGCTCACCGGCAAATCGGTGGGTTCGGCCCCCAAGGTCGATCTCTACATCACCTTCGATTACGACAAGGAAGTACCCAATGCCGAGGGCGAGAAACAGGCCGGAGAGCTGGCGAAGATGCTGTCCTCGCAGGGGGATTATAAAAAGGTGCTGGTCATCGGCCACACCGACGCCCAGGGCGAAGAGGCCTACAACCAGCGCCTCTCCGAGCGCCGCGCGGAAGGCGTGATCGCCCTGCTGAACCGCATCGATCCGGGGCTGGGGCAGAAATACCGCTTCAAGCCCAAGGGCAAGGGCAAGGTCCAACTGGTATCCAAGGGGAACGCGGAGGCAGACCACCGCCGCAACCGCCGGGTCGAGGTGCAGCTTTCCAAATAGGCGCCCTCGGTGCTGTTATTCATCGACAAATAGAGGTGATTGCAATGAACAGGATTTTATCTGTCGCGGCCGTTCTACTCCTGGCGACCCCCGTCGTCCTTGTGAGTGCCGATGACCTTAGGCGTCGAGCAAGAATAACTTGAGCATCTTGCATCTCGTCTTCAGGCCATCTTTGGCCGAACCTCAATCGCAAAATCCTCGACGTAGCGCTGCTACGCCTGCGGTTTTGCTCAATCGGTTCGATCAAATCTGACCTAAATCCGGGCGCAATATTGCTCAAGTTATTCTTGCTCGACGCCTTACCGATGCCAT
>JAHJDE010000029.1 GCA_018812525.1 Gammaproteobacteria bacterium | reverse complement strand
TCTTGCGGTTCAGGGATGAACCGCCATTTTCAATGGCCTAGGCCATTGAAAATGAAGAAAACGAAAAATCGCATTTTTCCGTCCTTTGGTCCGTAAACGGTACATCCCTGTACCACTTCTCGTTTTCGCCTTGCAAAATGGCCAGGATGGCCATTTTGCAAGTTCCTCAAGAAATAGCGGTATTTTTGGTGAGAAAAGGGGTCTTGCAATCCAACAAGACAGGGCCATTTTCCCCTTTCCTGCGTGCAATAGCGGGAAAAATGTTGGATTGCAAGACCTGACCCTTTTCTTCTGACCCTTTTCTTCTTTCCACGAAACGCGACTTACCGCACCCGGTCGGCCCTTTGATCATCACCGGCAGACGCTCCGCGTAGGCGGCCTCGTAGAGTTCGACCTCGTCGGCCTGGGGCTGGTAGAAGGGTTCCTCGCTGATCCGGTAGGGGTCGATGGCGTGGCTCATGGGGGCTCCTGCATGCTGAAGTGTGGATTACCGATCAGGATAGTCAGGAATACCCATAAGGAACACTAAAATTCCGTGATGGTCTGGATAGGTCATGCCTTATCCATGGGGTGCCCGTGCTTGAGTGACTCACCGCCTCATTGCCCCCCGCTGGTTTGCAACCACTCCACCAGCAGCCGCAGACCGATCGCCTCCACCCCATCCCCGATGGGGTAGCGGTCATCGCCCGGATACACCAGTAGACGCCTGCCGGGTTGCAGATCTTCACAAGCCGAATAGAAACCGCGCCGTGGCTTGGCCGAGGCGGCCCGTTTGATTTCGATGGCCCAGAGGCCATGACCCGGCACGTCCAGCAGGAGATCAATCTCAGCGCCATTGCTGCTGCGGTAATAGCCTGAAAGTGTGTTGAACGGGGCGGCATTGAGCAGGTTCTCGATAACGAAGCCCTCCCAACTGTTGCCAACCACCGGATGCCCCAGCAGACCGTCAAAACCGTCAATCCCCAGAAGGGCATGCACCAAGCCACTGTCCCGGATGTAGACCTTGGGGGATTTCGCCAGCCGCTTGCCGATATTGCTGTGCCAGGGCGCCAAACGCCGCACCAGCAGCAAATCCACCAGCAGGTCGAGGTAGCGGCCGACCGTTTTGGTATCCACCATCAGGCTCCTGCCAAGTTGCGACAAGTTGAGCATTCCGCCCTGGTTATGCGCCAGCATTGTCCAGAAGCGCCGCAGGGTCTCTGCCGGAATGCGTGTGCCGTAGGAGGGGATGTCGCGCTCAAGATAGGTGCTGATAAGGTTTTGCCGCCACAGCAGGCTTTGCTTGTCGTTCGCCGCCAAAAAACTGCTGGGAAAACCGCCCCGCACCCACAGCCTATCCCGTTCCCCCGCCCCTGTTTCCGTGGCCTGCAAAGGAGGCAGCTCCAGATAGGCGATCCGCCCTGCCAGGCTCTCCCCGGACTGGCGCAACAAATCACCGGAGGCCGACCCCAGCAACAGGAAGCGCCCATGGCTCAGGCCTCTGCGCCTGCCCCCGTCGATCAGGCCACGCAAGGGCTGGAACAGTTCGGGCAGGCGCTGGACCTCATCCAGAATGACCAGCTTATCTTCAAGCCGGGCGAGATAGCTCTCCGGGTCGAGCAGTTTGTGGCGGTCGCCGGGACTTTCCAGGTCCAGATAGACGCAGGATGGGCGCTGTAGCGCCAGCATTTCAGCCAGAGTGGTTTTCCCCGCCTGGCGCGGCCCCAACAGGGCTACTGCTGGAAACTGGTCCAGGTGCTCAAGGAGACGGGGATAGAGTTGGCGCTTTATCATCAATGCAAATCATACATCATATTGCGTTATTTGCATGGTTATTCTGTTTGGCCAGCATTCTTGTAATGCTTATAGAACTGGGGCCCCTAGGGGCCGGGCTGGACCATGCTCAGAAGGATGTTGCGTAACCATCGCGATCCGATAGCCGCGACATGATCTGTCGCCCTGATGGCGCAAACTGTTTCCAGTGAACAACGAACTGGAGTCGTGCCATGCGCCGCTTGAGCAACCGCCGCCTGCTCTTGGATACCGGAACCTACGATGCCCAATGCCGTCTCTGGCTGATGCGCCTGATCTGCGGCGTCCGTCCCAAGGAAAAGCTGCTGGTAAAGCACTTTGCGGACGAAGGTGTCCAGCGGACGCTGGGCATTCCTGTCATCGGCGACTCCTGGGAGATCGAAGAAGAGGACGAGCCGGCAAAGGCATCCTGGGATGCCGGGAAGATACGGCGCTGGTTGAACACCAATCTGCGCAAGGCCGAAGCGGCGAAGATATCGCTCAAGGGCACCCCGCTGGGCGACAACATCCAATGGCTGGGCGGGCGGCTGGGTCTCTCCGCTGTGGAGCAGGAAGTTTTGGCCTTTGCCATACTGCTGCGAACAAAGGGGAGTTTCAGGGAAGCCCTTGGCTCCCTGGGGCTCGATACCCTTCGCCAAACCCTTCTGGTATCGCTGGCCTTTGTTACAGCCACCACGGCAAAGACCATCAGCAAACCCCTTTCCCTGCAAGGAGCCTTGGCGCAGACGGGCCTGTTGCGGTTGGACACAGACAATTTCAGTCTGGACGGCGCATTTGTCAGCCCGCCGGGTTTGGTTGACCACTTGATGGGCCGCTATGAACAGCCTGACGATCTCCTCCGGCAATTCTTCCATCCCTCACCGGCGCCCAAACTGACGAAAGCGGATTTTGCCCATCTGGACACCGACCTGCGGCTTCTCAAGCAGGTACTGACCCAGGCCCTGCGCCAGCGTGAGGCCGGGATCAACATCCTCCTCTACGGCGAACCGGGGGTAGGGAAATCGGAGTTTGCCCGTCTGCTGGCTGCCTCGGTGGGCGACAACCTCATCGAAGTCAGCAATGCCGATGAAGAAGGAGACGCCCTCTCCGGCGAGGACCGGTTCGCCTCTTTCATGCTATGCCAGCATCTCCTCGGCAAGGGTGGCGACAGCCTGGTGCTGTTTGACGAGATCGAGGACGTATTTCCCGAACCCATGGGCAGTTTCCTGGCCATGCTCGGCCTGGGCAAAACTCCAACCCAAGGAATGGGCAAGGCCTGGGTCAACCGGGTATTGGAGACCAATCCCGTGCCCGCCATCTGGATCGCCAACCGCGTGGGGCACATCGACCCCGCCTATCTGCGCCGCTTCGACTATGCCCTGGAGATTCCCAAGCCGCCAAAGGCCGTGCGCCTGCGTGTCGCGGATAAATATTTCGGGGGCGAACGGACCAGCAAGAACTGGATAGCCCGCATCGCCGACTGGGAAGCCGTGACACCGGCCCAACTGGAACGGGCTGCCCGCATGGCCCGTTTGGCCCGATCCCAATCGGAAGCCGAGGCCGAAGGAATCGCGGAAAGAACCCTCCGCCTCTCCGCCCGCCTCCTGGGTCAGAGGATTCCCGGCAGCAGCCGGGAGCAGACAGGCTATCGCCTGGATTGCCTCAATACCGGGCTCGATATCCCCGCTGTGATTGCCGGGCTACGCCAGCGCCCCAGCGCCAGCTTCTGTTTCTATGGCCCGCCCGGCACCGGCAAAACAGCCCTGGCCCGTCACCTGGCCCAGGCATTGGACCGGCCGCTTCTGGTCAAGCGGGCCTCCGACCTGCTCTCCAAATGGGTGGGAGAAGCGGAGCAAAACATCGCCGCCATGTTTCAACAAGCAGAACAGGACGACGCCGTGCTGGTTCTGGACGAGGCCGATGGCCTACTCGCCGACCGGCGCGAGGCTGGCCATCAATGGGAAATCACCCAGGTGAACGAGATGCTGACCCAGATGGAAACCTTCGACGGCATCTTCATCTGCACCACCAACCTGCTGGAACGGCTCGATCAGGCCTCCCTGCGCCGCTTCGCCTTCAAGGTGCGCTTCGATTACCTCAAACCGCACCAGAGCCGACTCCTGTTTCAAGAGACCTGGCGCAGGCTCAACCCCCAAGCCGTAGCCCTGGACGACACCCAGGATCGGCGTCTGGCGCGGTTGGACAACCTCACCCCCGGCGACTTCGCCACCGTTGCCCGGCAATGGGCCACCTTGGGGGCATCACCCGAGGCGGGCGCATTGATCGCGGCCCTGGAGGAGGAGTGCAGGCTCAAGGGAGGAATGTCGAGAAAAATCGGTTTTACCGATTAATGCCGAACCCTGAAAACATAAATCTTCGCGTAAGTTTCGCAATTCAGCCCCGAAACAGAACAATTGGAATGTAACGACTGATTAGGCGGAAACTTTCGAGACGGATATATTGAATATATTGATAATATAAGCGAGCTAAAAATGTGCATGTATTGTTTAGTACAAATTGGTGTGATCAGCACTGTTGAAGCTGAAATGTCAGACTCCATACTGGATCTCGATGACACTCTATTTGGAAGCTATCTCCAGGAATCCGATGACCTTATTGGCGCGATACATGCGGCCAAGAAATTCTGCTTCTTTAATCAATCATTTGAAGTTACCATCTGCCGCCTTTATGCTGAAAACCTTGCCAAGGGTTATGTGGACGGCCTCTACCAACTCATCAAATCCATTTATCCGGAAGATGTTGTTCATGATTTTTTCAGAACCAGGGACAACCCCCGTTGCCTGCGTATCTGGGAGGGGTTAGCCAACCCCGCCATTTACGAGAACAAGGAATGCTGGGAATCGTATCTGAAAACTACCGACCTAACAGAACAAGCCGAGGATTGCCTGAAGTTCTATTGTGACAGGTGGCTGCCTGGAATAGAGCAAGAGCACGACCTGTTCCCTGCGGTATTCTTTTCGATATGTTTCCTTATGAAATATAGGCCGGATTCAAATCATATCAAGCGTGTCGCATTGGTGTCTCCCAGTCGTGGGCCAGAATTTTTTGCCATAGACCTATGGCTACAAAGAAAGGCTGGTGAATTCTGCTTTCATGAGTACGGTATAAAATTTTTGAAAGATAACTTAAAAAGCATAAGAGAAGAGTTGCTACAGTATTTATTGGCAAAAACAAAGCCCACCGATCCCGTGACCAAAGCATTGAATCGGTTGATAACAGAGAAAATGGGGCCGCCATTGCCTGCTGCTCTGTTGGCTCAAATTTTAGACATGGATAACAAATATACCCAAGGCGATTTTTAGGGTAGTTGACGAGATACTCATCAATGTGATCGGAGGGTTTGTTGACTGAAATAAAGCGAATGAGGCCGACGCTCTCTCCCTCCCTTTCAAAGGGAGGTGGTTGAATACGGCAAATAGCATCTAGCCCGGTTTTCTAGGGCACCGGTTGGCCATGGCTCCAAAGCTCATATTCGCTTATATCAATACTGTCATTCCAAACAACGGCATATCCGCCTTTTTCTACATTGACTGATCGGAAAAGCGCGGGATTAGTTAGAGGCTCGAACATTGCCCTGCTGAAAAGCGGGGCTACATCATATTTTTTTCTTTCTTGATTATCGAACTCAACAACCAATGTATGATCATCTTCCGCTCTAGCCGAAATGATCTTTGGGTAGTTCATTTTTTACTCCAAAGGTGGCAGCTTACGAAATTCTTGGTTATTCCACATTTCCATTAGTTCATGTCTATTGAGAGTGGCCCACTCTATGACAAGTTTCTTGGCCCGTTTTGGTAAATCGCCCTCGATCATTTCCAATGTTTCCATGTTGAATAGGCCAATGTGCTCTCCATATACCGCGTGAAAATGAGGCGGAGGATGATCCCCGAAAAACAGCTTAATGATGATTCCGTAGAATCTTGCAATCTCCGGCATAGGGTTGTTCCTGGTAGGTTGTTGCCAAAATTGTGTATTAGCGACCAAGTATGTCTTTGGCGCGGAGTCTGCTTAGGGAAAAAGCGAACCTAGTCTCTTGTCGCCCAGTAATCGTGATCTGTCCCATATTTACTCTTAGGGCTCGCTGCCAAGGAAATAGGTCTGTGCGGGATAAAGGACGTGATGACGTTTCCCCACTGCTGTAGAAGTTGTGCAATTGCTTCTGTTAAACCGACGAATATAGATGACTTGTGCCCCGTCATCATAGGAGACGACGATTTCGCTGTCATTGATCCTGATCTCGCATTCCTCCCTTTCATAGGCTACCCTATCGTCGAAGAAGGCGGTATCCATGTGTGCGATTTGTGTTGGCATGTCGTTGATCTCCGGTCTATTTTTGGATCTAAGAATCCAGGGGCTATGTTCTGGGCCTTGGTTGTCACTCGTTGAGATAGGCATCCGCCAGGTTTGCGGCGATTTCCGCAAACTCCGCCACCAAACTCTCCGGCCCCAGCACTGTTACTTCATCGCCAAAGGCCAATAGCCAAGCCCGCAGTTCATAGGTGTCGTGTACTTTGGCGGACACCCGCAAGCTGTCGTCGTCCAACGCTTCCCAGGCCTGGTCTTCGGAGAGGGGGCTTTCATAGACATTGGTGGCAGCATGGCCGCTGAATATTGCTTCGAGTTGCAGCAGTTCGGGATGCAGGGGGTAGCTGAATTCGCCCTGGGCGATGTGGGTGTCCAGGTCAAAGCCTTCCAGACGATGGGCGGGTTCATCCCGCAATTCGGCCGACAACATGCGGTGCAGCAGCAGGTGGCGCGGTTCTTGGTAGTCCCAGAGGGTGCAGACCAGATAGAGCATGCCATCACGGATCACCAGGGCGAGGGGATTCGCCACGTAATCCTTGGCTGCCTCGGCCCAGGGTGGTTGGTAGCTGATGGCAATGCGCCGCTCTTGCAAGAGCCCTTCGTAGACAATGGACTGGATCTCGGGGTCGATTGCCGGTGGCCGTTGCGGCAGACCGCGGGAGAGGACGCGAATCTTTTCCGGCCAGGCGGCAAGCCCGGTTCCTTGAGCCTCCAGGACTCCTGATGCGGTGTGGAACCAGGGTGCCAGGTAATCAAGGGTGGATTGGGGTAGCAATCGTTGCAGGTGGGCCTCTACCAGTTTGAAGGCCAGGGCCGCCTGGGGGTCGAGGGCGGGGACTCCCAGGCGCGGGGAGCCGGGCGCCCAGGACCAGCCTTGAGGATTCTCGCCATCGGAAGTCAGGGGAAAGCTCTTCGACAGGTTGTTGAGGTCGCGCTGGATGGAACGCAGGCTGATCTCATGGCCAGCCGCCGCCAGCCGTTGTTGCAGTTCGGCACTGGCGATCTTGCGGGGATGCTGGGGGACGTACCGCAGCATGGTCCAGTGGCGCAGGAGGGTGTCGTTCATGGTTGCCATCTCCGCATCCTAATGGGTGATCGCGACAGACCATGTCGCGACCACTCTCTACGGTCCTTTTCGACAGGGTTAGGCTCAGCGGCGGGGGAAATTAGCCGCGATCGACGAGAGCGCCCGGTGTGGGTGGTGCCGTTGCGCCTGCCTTGCCGCGCTTGAGGCGCCAGATCCCGACGAATACGCCGATGGCGGCCGCGATCAGGCCAATGGCCAGCAGCGGCCGGTAGAAGATCCAGGCGATGGCGATGGTCAGCAGGGTGAGCGGCAGGGCGAGCCCGTAGGATGCGGTGAGGGACGAACCGCATCATGCGCGGCGGACGAATGATGCGGCTCATCGCCTTCACCACATCAGGACTTCCTGATATCGGCAATGCGAACCCGCCACTCCGCCGGGCCGGACTGGTGGATGGCTTCGCCCCGGCAGTCCACGGCGACGGTGACGGGCATGTTCTCGACCTCGAATTCGCGGATCGCCTCCATCCCCAGGTCCTCGAAGGCGACCATGCGGGAGCCGCGGATCGCCTGGGCGACCAGGTAGGCGGCGCCGCCCACGGCCATGAGGTAGACGGCGCTGTGCTTTTTGATGGACTCGATGGCGGAGGGGCCGCGTTCGGCCTTGCCCACCATGCCGATGAGTCCGGTCTCGGCCAGCATCATCTCGGTGAATTGGTCCATGCGGGTAGCGGTGGTGGGGCCGGCGGGGCCGACCACTTCGTCGCGCACGGGATCGACCGGGCCGACGTAGTAGATGAAGCGGTTGGTGAAATCGGCGGGCAGCGGCTGACCGGCCTTGAGCAACTCCTGGATGCGCTTGTGGGCGGCGTCGCGGCCGGTGAGTAGCTTGCCGTTCAGGAGCAGCCGGTCACCCGGACGCCACCGGGCGATCTCCTCGCGGGTGATGGTATCCAGGTTCACGGGGATAGCCTCATCGCTGGCCTTCCAGGTGACATCGGGCCAATCCTCGGGACGGGGCGGTTCCAGCCGCGCGGGACCGGAGCCGTCCAGCTCGAATTCCACGTGGCGGGTCGCGGCGCAGTTGGGGATCATGGCCACGGGCAGGGAGGCGGCGTGGGTCGGGAAGTCCTTGATCTTCACGTCCAGGACCGTGGTCATGCCGCCGAGCCCCTGGGCGCCGATGCCGAGGGCGTTGACCTTTTCATACAGCTCCAGGCGCAGTTCCTCGACCCGGTTGGCGGGGCCGCGCGCCATGAGTTCATGGATGTCGATGTGCTCCATCAGGGACTCCTTGGCCAGGAGCATGGCCTTCTCGGCACTGCCGCCGGCGCCGATGCCCAGCATTCCCGGCGGGCACCAGCCGGCGCCCATCTTGGGGACCATCTCCAGCACCCAGTCCACCAGGCTGCCGGAGGGGTTGAGCACGGTGAACTTGGCCTTGTTCTCCGAGCCGCCGCCTTTGGCCGCCAGCTTCACCTCCACCTTGTCGCCCGCCACCAGTTCCACATGGATGACCGCCGGTGTGTTGTCCTTGGTGTTCTTGCGGGCGCCCAGGGGATCGGCCACCATGGAGGCGCGCAGCACATTGTCGGGATGGCTGTAGGCGCGGCGCACCCCCTCGTTGACCATGGCCGTCAGGTCCATGCCATTGTTCGCCGGGGCATCCCAACGCACCGCCATCCCCACCTTGATGAAGGCCACCACGCCGCCCGTATCCTGGCAGATGGGCCGCTTGCCCTCGGCGCAGAGGCGCGAGTTGTAGAGGATCTGGGCCATGGCGTCCTTGGCGGCGGGGGACTGCTCCCGCTCGTAGGCCGCGCCCAGGGCCTGGATGTAGTCCTTGGGGTGGTAGTAGGAGATGAATTGCAGCGCGTCGGCAATGCTCTGGATGAAGTCTTCTTGTTTGATGCTGGTCATGGCGTCTCCGTTGGGAAGAGATATTTCAAGGGGTCGATAGGCCGCTTTTGCAGGCTGTGCGGTTATGCAATGAGATTCGCCATAGTTTAGCAGGGGACTGGAATTACAGCGGAAACCCCTTCGGGGTTCCTCCCTGTTAACCCTTCGTGGTCGCCCTTGGGGACGATATTCCAAAAAGCGCCCCGCCTGAGGAACTTGCAAAATGGCCATCCTGGCCATTTTGCAAGGTGAAAACGAAAAATGCGATTTTTCATTTTCTTCATTTTCAATGGCTTAGGCCATTGAAAATGGCAGTTCATCCCTGAACCGCAAGAGGTTCTTGCAGTTTTGCAAGAACCTCGCCTGTCTTCCCAATTTCTGGACGAAGCTCTCAGACCCGCAGGGCAGTCCTTTCTCCACATTGCGCCTCAGCGTCTGGGGTTCTTCCGCTTCATCTCCTTTGCTTCTTTAAGCGCATTGGCCAAGCGAAGAGCCAATTCTTCCAGCGCATCAAGGTCCCGGTGTCTCAACGCATGCAAGCTTTCTGCGTCTATTTGCCGAAGGTTGTGATCGCTGATCTTCATCGAATGTCTCAAGAAATATCTGGATCTTGGGAGCTCACTATCTCAGCGACGAGGGGAAATGTCCCGCAGTTTTTTGCTGTTTAAAATTAGGGGCGTGAACGGTTGCAGTTATGCTCACTCTCGATAGTAGGATGCTGGTGAGCGGTAGCGAACCGCATCGTTCGCGAGACCACATCCGTGATCGGTGCGGTTCGTACCTCACCGCACCCTACGGGCTAACCGTTCACCCCCTGTCGGATTCCCCCAAATTGATGGGTTTCGTTCCTCTACCCATCCTACAACCAATTGATTTATCGCAGGATTGGTAGAGCACAGCGAAACCCATCGCGTTGAGGAACAGGGGGGGCTGAACGCTTACAACGGCTTGCCGATGACATCTACTTCATGTTGGCGGTGGTCGTCAGGCCCAGGATCTCCCAGTCCTGCATGCCGCCTCGATACCATTTTATCTTGTCGGCGGGGTAGCCGAACTTCAGCAGGGTCTTGATGTTGGAGGAGGACTGGCCGCACCAGATGCCATTGCAGAACATGACCAGGGTCTTGGCGTTGGAGAAGTCGAGGGCGCTGGCGGCTGTGCCAGTGGCCATTGCCTCTTCAACGTCGAAGGCGTCCTTGCCAACACCCAGCTTCACATTGAAATCGCTATCCATGATTTTGATGATGTTATCGGTGGAGGCGCCTTTTGCTGGATTCAGATCAATCCAGGGGATGTTTTTGGCGCCGGGGATAGTGCCCTTTTCAACCCATTCGGGGGTGCGGGAGTCGACCACCAGGATGCTGGTATCGCCCTGGGCCATTTTGGAGAGGTGGTTCAGCACTTCCAGTTCGCCGATCGTTTCGACGCCAGGGGCCAGGGTGGCAGGTTGGACGCAGAAGGGCGGGCACTTGCGGGAGGTCTTGGCGAACATCGGATTAACGGTATTTTTTTCATTCTGGTTGCGCAGGATGACGGCTTTCTTGCCGTTGTGCGTAACCTCTACCTGCTTCATGTCGGCGGTGATGCCGACGGCCAGCTTATCGGCAAAGGCACTGCCGGAAACGGCGACTGCGAGGGCCAGAGCGCTTGTGGTCGCGACGCTTCTCGGTTTCATGGATTGGATTCCTCCATTGGGGGATTGTTAGCGAGGCTTCGCCTCAGACCGACGAGACATGAATGACGCCACCATACCGTAGGAGCGCCTTGCAGGCGCGATTGGGGTGGTGAAGATCGCGCCTGCAAGGCGCTCCTACGCGTTGCAGCAGAATTTGACTCAAATGAGGAACTTGCAAAATGGCCATCCTGGCCATCTTGCAAGACGAAATCAGGGGGATTTTTGTTATCGGCCTGTTGGGAGGCGACGAATCGCCTCCAGGCTCTTTTTTTGTCACCGGTTATCGTTTTTATTGGACCGGTTTGTTTTCATCTCCTCCATTTGCCGCGCCTCCCTCTTGCCTGGGTCGCCTCTTTCGAGGCGCCCGGGCTTTATTTATATCAATCGCATTCGGAGTCCTTGTCTCCTTTTCCGGTTTTCTTCTTCTCAGTCTTTTCCTCCTTCTTGACCGGTTATTTGGCATCTCCCGCATTTGCCGCACAGGCTGCTGCCCCCTGGGCCGCTTGTTCCGTTCACCAATACGGCAGCTTTGCTGCAGCATCTCGTAATACATAGCAAATCACGCGCCAGTTTCTTGAGAAGAGCCTATGTGGGTGATTTATAAAATAATTCAGCATCACGGCCTGTCTTTTCTCGTCTTTGGTGCCCAGCAACCCATCCCGGTGACATGACAGACTGCCAACGGCTGTCAGGTCGTGCATCTCTTTGGCTGGAAAAGGGGGTGGCAAGCCCCATTTCCTACTTAGGCGTCGAGGTCGAAGCCTCGGCGCATCCCGATGCCGGGCACAGCCCGGCCTACCCGTTCTGGGAAGTTAGATGAGGTACCCCTGCTGAGAGGTTTTTTCACAGCCTCTGAGGAACCCATGGCAGCCTTTCAGTGCAGCGGAAGTGCTTCATGATAAATCTCCTTTTCTCCGGGCAGGGCGTCCTTGGTACAATGCGCACCATTCTTGTTGCGGCCAGCATGGGCGCACCCCTGGATTTTGGCGAGGCGATTTGATGAGAAAAGCAGTAGCTCTGGCCTTGGCCCTAATCTTATTCCTGCCGCCGGTAGCTGCGGTGGATCTGCTACAGGCCTACGACATGGCCCTTGAGAACGATCCACAGCTTCGCGCAGCCAAGTCGACCCGTGACTCCACGGCCGAGGCGCGGCCCCAGGCCATCGCCAAGATGCTGCCTCAGGTCTCTGCGAGAGGGACGCTGAGCCACACCGAGCGGGAGACCCCGGCGGCGACCTTCAGCTACGACTCCAGCGAACTCACCGCGACCCTGACCCAGCCCCTGCTCCATTTTGAGCATTGGATGAACCTGGGCAAGGCCCGTTACAGCACCGCCAAGGCCGACGCCGACTACAGTGCCGCCAAGCTGAGCCTGATCCTGCGTGTCGCCCAGGCCTATTTCAACATCCTTTCGTCCCAGGACAGCCTCAAGTTTGCCGAGGCCGAGCGCAAGGCCATCAGCCGCCAGCTCGACCAGGCCAAGCAGCGATTCGACGTGGGGTTGATCGCCATCACCGATGTCCATGAGGCCCAGGCGGCCTTCGATCAGGCGCGCGCCAATGAGATTACCGCCAACAATGACGTTGACAGCGCCTGGGAAGCCTTGCGCGAGATAGTCGCCGACCTCCCCGAGAACCGGCTTAACCGGCTTCGTGAGGCACTGCCCCTGAGCAAACCCAACCCGGCCGACATCGGGCAATGGACCGATACCGCCATGGAGCAGAACTACAGCATCATCGCCGCCATGAACAACGCCAAGGCGGCCAGGAAGAACATCGCCGTCAAGTCCTCGGGCCATCTGCCGACCCTGGATGCGGTGGGGAGCCACTCCCGCACCACCACGGATTACAGCGCCGCCACCGATGCCAACGTCAGTACCCTCAGCCTGCAACTCCAGGTGCCGATCTTCGCCGGCGGCGAGGTGCTGAGCCAGACCCGCCAGGCCCGCTACGATTATCAAACCGCCTCCGAGCAACTGGAACAGGCGCGCCGCGCCGTGCGCCGCAAGGTGAGCGATGCCTATCGCGGTGTCGTCTCCAGCATCAGCAAGGTCGAGGCCTACAAGGCCGCCACTGTCTCGGCCCAGAGCGCCCTGGACGCCACCCAGGCCGGCTTCGAGGTCGGCACCCGCACCATCGTCGATGTGCTCGACGCTCAGCGCAATCTCTACCGCGCCCGCCGCGACTATGCCCGAGCCCGCTATGACTACATCGTCAACGGCCTCGCCCTCAAGGAAGCTGCCGGTATCCTTGACCCCGAGGATCTGCGCATGGTCAATGCCCTGTTGACGAAGTAGGCGGTCAAGCCGAATTGGATGAAGAGAATTGAATGAAGGCTAGGGGGCCGGGAAGCTACAAACTTCCCGGCCCCCGGGATATTGCCAAAAGGCTTGAACGAAAAGCGAAATTTCCGCATAATCCCGCGCTTCCATCCTTGCCCCACCGCTGCGCGTCAGCGGGGGGCTGTTAGCCATAAGGTGAGTTATGCGTCATTATGAAGTCGTCTTCCTGGTCCATCCGGACCAGAGCGAGCAGGTGTCCGGCATGGTCGACCGTTACCGGTCGAGCATCGAGGGCAACGGCGGCAAGATCCATCGTCTTGAGGACTGGGGTCGCCGTCAGCTTGCTTATCCCATCAACAAGGTTCACAAGGCCCATTACGTGCTCATGAATATCGAGTGCGATAAAGCGACCCTGAGTGAGCTGGATAGCGCTTTCCGTTTCAACGATGCGGTGCTGAGAAATCTCATCCTCAGCCGCAAAGATGCCGTCACCACCCCTTCTCCCCTTGTCAGGGGCGAGGATAGCCGGGGTGAATCATCCGCCGTCTCCGCCGCACCGCAGGAGACTGATGCCGATGACGATGAAGAGTAATCCGCGTAATTCGTAACGGGAGTTGACCATGTCACGCCAATTTTTTCGCCGTAAGAGATTCTGCCGATTCACCGCCGAGGGCATCACCGAGATCGATTACAAGGATCTCAACCTGCTGAAGGCCTATGTCGGCGAAACCGGCAAGATCGTTCCGAGCCGTATCACGGGAACCAAGGCCAAATACCAGCGCCAGCTTGTGACTGCCATCAAGCAGGCCCGGTTCCTGGCCCTGTTGCCCTTCTCCGATCAGCACTGACCAGGGTGGCGCTGCGGCCGGGGGCTTCCCGGCTGCTGTGCCTGACGACTGGAACGATTTGAGGGATGATAGCCGCCTTCGTCATGAGGGGCCGTTTGCAGGCTGTGGGGGCGGCGATCCTGTTTGCCCTGCTTGCCTTGCTGTTTCCGCCCCTGGTAATTGCCAGTACGGCGGTGATAGGGCTGGTCGCCATGCGCAGGGGAGGTCGGCCGGGTCTGGAAGTGATCCTGTTATCCGCGCTGATTCTGGCGGTGCTGGGACTGGGGTTTTTCGGTAACCCATCCTTCGCGGCAGTCTCTCTAGTGGTCTGGCTGCCGGTCTGGGTCCTGGGCCTTGTTTTGCGCTACAGCCAGAACCTCTCTTTGACGGTCCAGCTTGCGCTGTTGCTGGGACTGGTGCCTCTTGCCCTGGAATTCTTTGTCTCCGGTACTGAAGGCTGGGGGGAACTCCTGGGGCCGCTGAAGGAGTCCCTGGAGAAGTCCCAGGTGCTTCCGCCAGACGAGGGTGCCGAGGTGATGGCCTGGCTGGCCCTCTGGCTGACTGCCTTCATGGGGGCTGGCCTGTTCCTGCAAACCTGTCTCGGCCTCTTTCTGGCGAGAAGTTGGCAGGCGAAGCTGTATAATCCGGGCGGTTTCCGGACGGAGTTTCACGCCTTTCGTGTCTCCAGGACGCTGGCCTACGCGGCGACGCTCTTTCTGTTGCTGCTGTTCCTGGTCGGCGGGAGTCAGTGGTCGCTGGTGCGGCTGGCGGCAGTGATGATGTTGGTGATCTATTTTTTGCAGGGGTTGGCAGTGATGCATGCCCTGTTGGCCAGAAGCAGGGTGGGTGAGGCCTGGATGCTGGGCGTCTATGCCTTGCTGGTGTTCGCCTTGCCTTATATGGCCATGACCCTGGCGGCGACGGGTTTCGTCGATGCCTGGTGGGATCTGCGCAAGGCCGACCGAAAGGGGCGGCCTAATGATGCCGGCGATGCCGGTGACGATGACTGAATTGAACTCTTGGGGTTGGTACGATGGATGTGATTCTTCTGAAGAAAGTTGAAAATCTGGGTGGCTTGGGCGAGAAGGTCTCCGTGAGACCCGGCTATGGCCGTAATTTCCTTATTCCCACCGGTGCGGCTGTTTCTGCAACCGGTGAGAATGTGAAGCTGTTCGAGGCACGTCGCGCCGAGCTGGAAAAGCAGGCCGCCGAATCCTTGCAGACCGCTGAACAGCGCAAGGCTAGCCTGGAAGGGCTGGGCACTGTGACCATCGCCGCCAAGGCGGGTGACGAAGGCCGGTTGTTCGGCTCCGTCGGCACCGCCGATATCGCCGATGCCTGTGTCAAGGCCGGCGTCGAGGTGAGCAAGAAGGAGGTCCGCCTTTCCGCCGGCCCCTTCCATACCACCGGCGAATTCGATGTGACCCTGCACCTGCACACCGATGTGAACGCCGGGATCAAGCTGGTCATAGTTCCGGAAGCCTGATCCGCGCTCGGCGGCGGCCCCTCGCCTCCATTTGAGAATGTCGTAAAAGCCCTTCCATGGGGCTTTTACGACGCGGAAATGAAAAAAGCGATTTTTCGAGGAACTTGCAAAATGGCCATCCTGACCATTTTGCAAGGAGAAAACGAGAAGTGGTACAGGGATGTACCGTTTACGGACCAAAGGACGGAAAAATGCGATTTTTCGTTTTCTTCATTTTCAATGGCTTAGGCCATTGAAAATGGCGGTTCATCCCTGAACCGCAAGAGGTTCTAGCAGTTTTGCAAGAACCTCTTTCGTATCCTTCATTTTGGGCTGAGTGATCTCGGACAGGTGTAGTACAGATGCCGGTCTTACAGACAGACAGCGGTCCCCCCTATTTCGAGGATGCCGCTTCCTCCGTGGAAGACCGGCTGCGCATCCCGCCCCATTCGGTCCAGGCCGAGCAGTCTGTGCTCGGCGGCCTGATGCTCGACAACTCCACCTTCGACCAGATCGCCGATCGCATCACGGAGCGGGATTTCTACCTGCGCGAGCATCTGCTGATCTTCCGCGCGGTGGACCAGTTGGCCGAGCAGGGCAAGCCCTTCGACGTGGTCACCCTCAATGGCGAGCTGGAACGGGTAGGGGTCGCTCAGAGTTGCGGCGGCCTGGCCTATCTCGGTACCCTGGCCAATGACACGCCGAGCGCGGCCAATATCCGTGCCTACGCCGACATCGTGCGGGAGCATTCGGTAAAGCGGCAATTGATCCGCGTCGGTACCGCCATCGCCGATAGCGGCTTCAACCCGGAAGGGCGCAATGGCACGGAATTGCTGGACGAGGCCGAGCGCAAGGTTTTCGAGATCGCCGAGCAGCGCTCCAAGGGCGAGCGCGGCTTTCAGCCCCTCTCCAAGCTGCTGGGCGCCGCCGTCGACCGCATCGAGACCCTGTTCGAGCAGGACGATCCCATTACCGGCGTCAGTACCGGTTTCGTCGATTTCGACCACAAGACATCCGGCATGCAGCCGGGCGACCTGATCATCATCGCGGGGCGCCCCTCCATGGGGAAGACCGCCTTCGCCATGAACATCGCAGAGAACGTGGCCATCAAGGTGCAGCGGCCGGTGGCCGTGTTCAGCATGGAAATGCCGGGCGAGGCCCTGGCCATGCGCATGATGTCCTCCCTGGGCCGCATCGACCAGCACAAGGTCCGCACCGGTCGCCTGGAGGACGACGAGTGGCCGCGCCTGACCTCGGCCATCAACCTGCTCTCCAACGCCAGCATGTTCATCGACGACACCCCGGCCCTGACCCCGACCGAGCTGCGCGCCCGCGCCCGCCGCCTCAAGCGGGAGCAGAAGGACCTGGGTCTGATCGTCATCGATTACTTGCAGCTCATGCAGGCCCCTGGCGCCGCCGAGACCCGCGCCAATGAGGTCTCGGCCATCTCCCGCTCCCTCAAGGCCCTGGCCAAGGAACTGAGTGTGCCTGTGGTGGCCCTCTCGCAGCTCAACCGCGGCCTGGAACAGCGCACCAACAAGCGGCCCATCATGTCGGACCTGCGCGAATCGGGTTCGATAGAACAGGACGCTGACCTGGTGGTCTTTCTCTACCGTGATGAATACTACAACCCGGAGAGCACGGACAAAGGCGTGGCCGAGGTGATCATCAGCAAGCAGCGCAACGGACCTACGGGGGCCGTCCGCATGTCCTTCCAGGGCCAATACACCCTGTTCGCGGACCTGACGGAGAACGCAGGCTACGGGGTCCCGTATTGATCAATAAACATCTTTTCAACCGCGAAGGACGCAAAGAACGCGGGCTACTCGCTGTTCACCACGGCGCTGTAGGTTGGGTTAGGCGCACATTACGGCAGGGGTTGATCGAGCCCTTGGCGTCTCTGTGCGCCGTAACCCAACAAGCCGCGTTCGATTGTTGGGTTACGGCGCGCAGAGAGTCTTGTGGGAAATTGATGTTCGCTGTCAGCGCGCCTAACCCAACCTACATTTCTGCGTTCTTTGCGGTTAAACGGGTAATTTAGATTAATGGACTTCACGCCGACCGCCCGGATCGACCTCTCGGCCCTGCGACACAACCTGAATGTAGCCCGCCAGATGGCCCCCACCAGTCAGGTGCTGGCGGTGATCAAGGCGAATGCCTACGGTCACGGTGCAGTCCTCGCCGCCCAGGCCCTGGATCAGGCCCATGGCTTCGCGGTGGCCCGCGTCGATGAGGCGGTGGCCCTGCGTGAGGCGGGGATCGATAAGCCCATCCTGGTAATGGGCGGGGCCTATAACCGCGAGGCTGTTCTGCAGGCTGCCGAACGGCGGCTGACCCTGGCGATTCATCACTTCTGGCAGCTCGATCTGCTGCGTTTCCAACGGCTTAAACAGCCCATCGATGCTGTCATCAAGGTTGATACAGGCATGCACCGCCTGGGCTTTAGCCCCGAGGAGGTGGAGGAGGCCCTGCAGCAACTGGCGGCCCTGGGCCTGACCGGTGACCGCCCCAAACTCATGACCCACCTGGCCAATGCCGACGACCGCCTCGATCCTGCTACTCAGCACCAGTGGACGCGCTTCAAGGCCCTGGTGGACCTGTTCGACGCCGAGTATAGCGTTGCCAATTCGGCCGGGGTCATGGGTTGGCCCGAGCTGCAGGGTGACTGGGTCAGGCCGGGGATCATGCTCTACGGCGCCTCTCCCTTCATCGACTCGGTCGGCATCGAACTGGGCCTGCGCCCGGTCATGACCCTGGAGGGGCGCCTCATCGCCGTGAAATCCTATCCCAGGGGGACGCGGATCGGTTACGGCGGGACCTGGGAATGCCCCGAGACCCTGCCGGTCGGCGTGGTCGGGATCGGCTACGGCGACGGCTATCCACGCCATGCCCGTCCAGGCACCCCCGTGCTGATCGAGGACAGCCGCGTCCCCCTTATCGGCAGGGTCTCCATGGACATGATCACCCTCGATCTGCGCACCATGCCCGAGGCCAAGGTGGGCGACAGAGTGACCCTCTGGGGCCGGGGGCTGCCGGCCGAGACAGTGGCGGAGGCCTGCGGCACCATCGCCTATGAGATCTTCTGCGGGCTGGCCGACCGGGTCCGCCGGGAAATCATTGACGATGGCTAAGGGCAAGACGATCTATGTCTGTTCCGCCTGTGGCGGCGGTAGCCCCAAATGGGTCGGGCAGTGCCCTGACTGCAAGGCATGGAATTCCCTGGTGGAGTCCATCGCCGAGGCGCCGCCCGCCAATCGCTTCTCCGGCTATGCCGGGGCGGCCTCCGAGCAGGGTATCATCGATCTCGCCTCGGTCCAGCTGGAACCGGAAAAGAAGGCATCCACCGGCATCGGTGAACTGGACCGGGTCCTGGGCGGCGGCCTGGTCCCCGGTTCCGTGATCCTGTTGGGAGGCGACCCCGGCATCGGCAAATCGACCCTCCTGACCCAGACCCTGGGCCTGCTCAGCCAGCGCATGTCCTGCCTCTATGTGAGCGGTGAGGAGTCCCCGCGCCAGATCGGCCTGCGCGCCCAGCGGCTGGAACTGAACTGCGAGCGCTTCCATCTCCTGCCCGAGACCAACGTGGAGCGGATGCTGGCCCTCGCAGCTCAGTCCAATCCCGATGTCATTGTCATCGACTCCATCCAGACCATCTACACCGACCTGCTCCAGTCCGCCCCCGGTTCCGTGGCCCAGGTGCGCGAGAGCGCAGCCCAACTGGTCAGATTCGCCAAACGCAGCGGTGCCGCCATCGTCCTGGTGGGCCATGTCACCAAGGAGGGCGCCCTGGCCGGACCCCGCGTCCTGGAGCACATGGTGGATACGGTGCTCTATTTCGAGGGGGAGCAGGGCAGCCGCTTCCGCCTGATCCGCACCATCAAGAACCGTTACGGCGCCGTCAACGAGCTGGGCGTCTTCGCCATGACTGACCGGGGCCTGCGCGAGGTCAGCAACCCCTCCGCAATCTTCCTCTCCGGCCACAAACAGGAGGTGCCCGGCAGCGTGGTCATGGTGACCCGCGAAGGGAGCCGTCCCCTGCTGCTGGAGGTCCAGGCCCTGGTGGACGAGAGCCGGCTGAACAACCCGCGCCGGCTCTGCGTCGGCCTGGAGCAGAATCGATTGTCCATGCTGCTGGCGGTGATGCACCGCCACGCCGGTGTTGTCATGTACGACCAGGATGTCTTCGTCAATGTGGTCGGCGGGGTGCGCATCACCGAGACCGCCGCCGATCTGCCCGTGCTGCTGGCAGTGTTGTCCAGTCTCAAGGACCGGCCTATCCCCCAGGGCACCGCCGTCTTTGGCGAGGTCGGCCTCGCTGGCGAGATTCGCCCCGTCCCCAATGGTCCCGATCGCCTGCGCGAAGCGGCCAAGCACGGCTTCAAGCGAGTCATTGCCCCCATGCAAAATATCTCACGCAGGGATGCTCAGGACATCGAGACCATCGGAGTCGAACGCCTCGGCGAGGCGCTGGAAGCTGCCTTGGATTGAGGATTACTTCCTTCAATGCGCCCTCGGGGCTGGAGCCCTTGAAGTCTTATTACATGGGACATAACATATGAACATGTTATGGGAGTGGGCATGAATTTCAATATCTACCTTGACGATGAAACCGGCCGCCAATTGGCGGCTGCCGCAGAGCAGGCGGGAGAAAGCCGCAATGCGCTTATCCGGAAAGCGCTATGCAATTTGTACCGTTTATTATGTGTAATTAGTTTAGAGCAGTGTAACCGTAATAACACTTAATCAAATGGGAGTGCCTACAATGCCATCATCACAGATAGATTATTCTAGAATAAGCCCCCATCAGTTCTACTCAAATCAAAGTGAGAAGATTGGATTCAATTGGTTTGCTTTTGAGTTGGCTTGTGAAATTGACAGGGCAGTTCCAAATAAGGTCAAAAAATATCTTTCCAAGCGTGGTTACACAAAACAAACGTTCGATATGTCTTGCATAAATCTCGCGAAATTGTTGCAGGGCGTAGTATTGAAGAAGCTTAATAATGAAATACCTGATATGCAATTGAATTATACGGAAGTGGAAAAGGCATTTCCAAAATTGAATGATAAAACAATAGATGATCTACTGGTGTGCACGGAAGTTGCCTGGGAACATCTATTGAGTGTGTGTGTATCCTGTCCTGCAGCCTGCATATCAAACAAAGATAAATACTGTTCCATGTTTGATGACGAGTTTTATTATGATGAATGATCGCAAGAAGGAAAGGGATCATGCCTTGTTGCCGGCAGCAGGGTGAAAATGACCCCGCATCTCCCCATGCATCTCTGGCCGGTATTGATGGTTGCCCTGGCCTTTGTGGGTTGCTCCCGGCAGCCCCAGCTCGATCAGTTCGAGGGCTTTGCCCAGGGGACCAGCTACCACATCAGTTGGTGGTCTGCGTCGCCGGTTGATGGGGCGGCCCTGGATCGGGACCTGACCCGGGAATTCGCCCGCATCGATGGCCAGATCTCCAACTACCGTGAGGATTCGGCCATTGCGCGTTTCAATGCCAATCTGACTTCCGTGAAGCAGCCGGTGGGCGCGGAGATCGTCTCTCTCGTCGAACAGGCGCGGGTGGTGAGCCGGGCGAGTGGGGGCTGCTACGACCTCACGATCAAGCCCCTGTTTGACCTCTGGGGATTCATGGGCGACAAGCTCATCCCGCCCGACGAGGCTGCCTTGCGCCATGCCTTGGCAATTGTCGGCATGGAACGTCTCGAGACCCTCGATGGCACCCATCTGCGCAAAGGGTTGCCGATCCTTCGCGTCGATCTCTCTTCCATCGGTCAGGGTTACTCCGTGGGGCGGATTGCCCATCTGCTTGAGCAGCGGGGAATCACCAACTACCTGGCGGAGATCGGCGGCGAACTCCAGACCCGTGGCCACAAGCCAGGCGGCGTCCCCTGGCGGGTGGCGGTGGAGAAACCGCTGCCCGGCGAGCAACGGGTGGAAAAGATCATTACCATCGCGCGTGATGAACCCTTGGCGGTTATGACCTCCGGCACCTACCGCCACTACTTCGACTTTCAGGGCAGGCGCTACAGCCACATCCTCGATGCCCGTACCGGCAAGCCGGTGGAACACAAGACCCTGCTGGTAACAGTTCTCCACCCCGATCCCACCCAGGCCGATGCCTGGTCCACTGCGCTCCTCTGCCTTGGTCGCGAGGCGGGTCTGCCGGTGGCCGACCGGTTCGGCATCGCAGCTATCTTTATCGAGGAAGGGCAGGGCGGGTTAACCGAATTCTCCAGCCAGCCCCTGGCACGGCTCGATGGCATTAAAATTGACTTAATTCAATGACGAAAACCTGAATTAACCGAGGCAGGCCGGGATTCTTGATTCTCCAACGCCAGATAGGGGATGAGTTAATGCCATTATCCTATGGGCTGCTAGCCTCAAGCCCGATGTTCTCGTCGCCCCAGGGGAACACGTGAAGGAACGCGGGGTCAGGTCTTGCTCCGTGTCTTCTGTTCGAGTTTAATGATCCGGCTAATCCTTGAGTAATGTAGTCTGACATGGTCGCCGATCTTACGCACGCTATAGCCGCCACTGCGGAAGGCTGCGATGATCGCGCTATTCCTGTCCCGGTATTCCTGGAAATACCAGCCCAATGGTCGGGCCATTGGTCGGCGCTGAGTCATTGGTATCTCGCTTAAATGTCGTCCGGCCTCGACCTTGTCCTGCATCTGCTCCACAAAGGCCTCTGAACCCAGGTAAATCTGGTTTTTCAGTGATTGCCAGGGGGAGGGCTGGTTCTTGCCGTCAGCGACAAACTGAGC
>JAHJDE010000200.1 GCA_018812525.1 Gammaproteobacteria bacterium | reverse complement strand
CTTCCGGGCCTTTCCAGAACGCTTTCAGCGAGAGAGTTTTCCGGAAAGCAACGGTTTTTTCCATGCTCTGCATGGGAAAGGAGTGACTTCCTTAAAGGTCCGTAGCACACGGCGCTACGTTAAAAATGCCAGTCCTTTGCATGCTCGCGCTCCCCTCGGGGCCTGGCGCGCATGTGATGGACACAAGAACATTCCGGCATTTTTGCCGGAAACCCAACCGGGTACGTTTCACCCGGCGGGGTGTAGCGTGCTTTTTTCCATTTTTGGGCCAAAAGGCCCGAGGAGGAATAATGAACGCAACACTGAGGGAGAGCGAAGATTTTCTTGGTGCGCTCCGCGCGCACCACAAAGGGACAGGGCCTTCGGGCCAAACGTTCAACGGCGCGGCCTATGGCCGCGCACTGGGATGGATCCCGTTGGTCGGGGGTTACGGTCCGGCCCCCCGGTCCAGCGGTTTTCCTAACATCGACGACGACGCGGCCATGACGGTCGCGTATGTCGCTCGCACCATGGGAGGTTTTTCCGCGCCGGAGCGCGCGGAAAAACTGTGGGAGTACCTGAGGTACGACAAGCCTAACCAAACCCTTGCCCAAGCGGGCAAGGCCCTGTTCGGGCATTGCCTCGGGCAATGAACTTTTTTATACCCCCGGCATCCGCCGGGGAACCCACCGGGTACGTTTCACCCGGCGGGGTGTAGCGTGCTTTTTTCCATTTTTGGGCCAAAAGGCCCGAGGAGGAATAATGAACGCAATCACCATGGGGGCTGTAATGCCCCTGATCGGTTGGGTCGGGGGGAAAGATCTCCCCGACCTGACCATGGACATCGATGGAGCCCGTTACACGGGCTCCATCGATGTGTTGTCGGCCCTTTCCGGGGCCGACCTCTTTTCCACCATTGAGGTGGAAAGTTCGTGGGGGGGGCGCGACACCCACATTACCGTCCTCCGCCGCGTGTCATACGCGCCGGAGGGATACAGCGTAATTTCCCATGGATGGGAAGACGACAAGGAAATGTCTAAAGGAGACGGGTGGTCGTGGGCGTTCGACGCCCAGGACCCCCTGGCGGACCCGGAGGCCCCGGAGGCCCCGGAGACCCCTCGCGAGAGGGGCGGACGGAAGGGCAAGATGCCCTGGAAGTTCTAACCCCCTCCCCGGCAGTCCATGGAGGACTGTCGGGACCAAACCCTGCGGCTTAGCCCGCAGGACCAGAGCGCTTTTTTTCAGAGAGTGCTCCGGCCTGCGTGCCAAGCTGGCAACCCAGGAATAGCCCCAAGAACCATCAGGTCAAGGGGCTTTTTCATTTCATCTTCATTTCATCTCCCGAATAACCGCTTTTAAGCCGGTTATTCTGCGATCCGCACCGGATTTAACTCCCTATCCTATTGCCCCAGTGATCTCCGAACAGCACGCGCCTGCTTGCCGTTCAGAGACTTCTGATGGGTTTTCTTGCTCCTCGGAGCACTGGTCGCTGGCCAGTAAAAACAGCAGAAACCCCGCCGTGTCAACGGCACCAAACCCGCCGCAAGTCCGAATCCGGATTGCGGTATCAATCATGCCCCGCTTTCAATAAGGGGCCTTTTCCAAAAGGAAAAAAGACATGAGAGGCGTCAACAAAGTAATTCTCATCGGCAACCTGGGGAAGGACCCCGAGGTCAGGTACACACAGGGGGCGAACATCCCTGTGGCGACTATCAGCCTAGCCACGACTGAGTCGTGGAAGGACCAGAGCGGTCAAAAGCAGGAAAAAACGGAGTGGCATCGAGTCGTCTTCTACCGCCGCCTGGCGGAAGTGGTCGGCGAGTACCTGAAAAAAGGCTCCACCATCTATGTCGAGGGGAAGCTCGCGACCCGCAAGTGGCAGGACCAGAGCAGCCAGGACCGCTATACCACCGAAATCATCTGCGATGAGATGCAGATGCTCGACGGCAAGAGCGGCGGACAGGCCAGTAATGGCCAGACCGGCGGCCAGTCCAGCGGCACCCCCCCACAGTCCCGGCCCCAGGGCCAGAACGGCGGGCCGCGCCCCGCTCCGGCGCAGAACCAGCCCCCCCGCTTAGACGACTTCGGCTTTGAGGGGCCGGAGGACGACATCCCCTTCTAGGATTCCTCCCCCAGGGGCGCACGTAACGCGCCCCTGGGGACCCAAACGACAAGGGCGCTTCGGCGCCCTTTTTCATCTCTATTGCCCTTGCATTTTTCGAAATCAAGGGATGATGGAAGAAACCACCCAATGCGCCGTTCGGCGCGAGGAGACACCCAATGGCTTATCAGAACACTGCTCGCCAGGCAGGCGGTGGCGACCAGAAACAGTATAAAAAGGAGAGCGACTACGACAAGGCCAAGGTCGTGACTGCCCTCAATCAAATCCGCGAGCAATATGCTCGCACCCTGGCCAGGCACGGGCTCCATACTGAGCAAGAGATCGCCTTCTTGTGGGCGATCCTCACCAGTAACCTGAACCTCCTGGAGAAGGCATGCCAGGAACCGGAACAGTTCAAGCGGGCGCTGCTCATGCAGGCCAGCATTGGCCTGACCCTGGATCCATCAAGGGCCTATGCCTACCTGGTGGTCAGGAAGACCAAGCTGATCCTGGACGTAGGATACCGTGGCCTGATCAAAATCGCGGTGGATGAGGGCCTGATCAAGACCGCCAAACCGGAACTGGTTCATGCCCAAGACCGGTTCGAGTACAAAGGCCCCAGCGCGGCACCCGTACACACGAACGCCAACTTCTTCGGCGAGCGCGGCCCGGTCGTCGGCGGCTACGTCATCGCTACGCTCCCTGACGGAACGGTGATGGTTGAGACCATGACCGAGTCGGAGTTCCAGGAGATCGCGCTCCTGAACCCGTCCTCAGACGCATGGAAAAAGGAGTTTTCAAAGGGAGAAATGCGGAAAAAGACGGTCCTGAAAAGGGCTTCGAAATGGTGGTACAACTCCGCCGTTTCCGGCGCTGATTCTGGACGGCTCCAGTCCGCCATCTCTTACCTCAACGAAGAGGCGGGGGAGGGGATTCCGCAGGCCACGACCGAACCCGCCGAGCCTCAAGTCCCGGCTGACGATCAGGTGCCGGAGACGGTGAAAACCCGTGTCGCGCAGATTCTTGTCCGCGCCCAAAAGCAGGGAGCATGGAAACCCTGCGCCGACTACATGTCGGAGAAATTTAAGGGCAAAGAGCTGACCTGGGCACTGGATCAGCTCAAGAAGGCCGAAACGGAAGCGACTAACGCCGATTCCGGTCCGGATTCGGAACCGCCGCCGGCTGGGCCGGACCCAGACCAATAACCGGCTACCCCGCCAGGGCACGCCATCCAAGCCCCCACCGTCCTGGGAGACATATTGCATCTCCCGGACGGGGGAGGTGCGCCTGGAGAAAACGATGGAGATGATTTTCATTAAGGGCGGCCAATTCGTGATGGGCAGCCCGGAAACAGAGGAAGACCGCTTCGACAACGAGCGGCAACATGAGGTAGAAGTCGGCGACTTCTACCTGGGCAAGTGCCCGGTAACCAACGCCGAGTACCGGCGATTTAAGCCGGACCACGACAGTGGCGGGGGCTTCAACGACGACGATCAGCCTGTGGTCAGGGTGAGCTGGCACGATGCCACCGCCTATGCTGACTGGCTGAGTCGGGAGACCGGCGAAGATTACCGCCTGCCGACTGAGGCTGAGCGGGAGTACGCCTGCCGGGCCGGAACCACCAGCCGATACTGCTTCGGCGAGGACGATCAGCAACTGGGCGAGTACGCCTGGTACATCGAAAACTCCGAATGGGTCACTCATCCCGTGGGCCAGAAAAAGCCCAATCCCTGGGGCCTGCACGACATGCACGGCAATGTCTTGGAGTGGACATGCTCGGCCTATGACGACGACTGCGACGGACCAAAGGTGCTGCGCGGCGGCTGCTGGAACTTCGACGCCAGTAACGCGCGCGCCGCCAACCGCGACTTCAGCTCGCCAGGCGACCGTTGCTACTTCGTCGGGTTCCGTCTCGCCAGGACGATTAAGCCTTAACTCCTTGTGCGCCGGGCCTTCAGGTCTAGCGCGCACAAACCGGCTGCATCTGATTTCGGATGTCGCCTCAACAACCGTCCGGAGACCCGCGCAAGCGGGCTTCCGGGCCTTTCCCCATAGCACACGACGCATCCAACCAATAATCTTGCCATTCGCGGATAGATGCAGAATAATCCATGATGAATCAAGCGAGTAATCTAACCGTTGAGTCGTTGCCTCGCTTCCCCTTCGTGCCCATCCAGGGCGTGTCGGGGATAGCGTGAAGGCTCAATCAGCCTGCCAAGGAAGGCAGACGAGCGCGGGTGAAGCGAAAGCGACTCACCCTGGGGTGCTTCACCAGCCCCCTGATCTGAGGCCATGAGGAACAGACGAGTGTGCAACACGCAGTATTCGACCCGAAATGGCTGAACGACCCCGCGCTCCAGGCGAGGTGACCTTTACCCGATAGGGCTTCGGCCCGATGCGGAGAACGGCGGGTAACCGCCATTATTTGAGATTTTGGAATGCAACGAGTCTTTGTTTTGGACAAAAACCAGCAGCCCTTGATGCCCTGCCAGGCGGCCAGGGCCAGGCGCTTGCTGTCGGACGGGAAAGCGGCAGTGTTCCGCCGTGAGCCGTTCACGATCATCTTGCTCGAACGCGAGGGCGGCGATGCGCAGCCGCTACGCCTCAAGCTCGATCCCGGCAGCAAGACCACCGGCATTGCGATGGTGATCACAGGAAAGCGGGGCGACAAAGTGATCTGGGCCGCCGAGCTGCATCACCGGGGGCTGGCGATCAAGGCGTCGTTACTTGCGCGCAAGGCCGTCCGGAAGAGGCGCCGCTATCTTCATTGCCGCTTCCGCCCCAGGCGATCGAATATTCAGAGAAGAGCCAAGGGGTGGCTGGCCCCCAGTCTCTATCACCGCGTGCTAACCGTGACGAGCTGGGTCAACCGACTCCGCCGCTGGGCGCCGGTCTCGGCTCTCAGTTTGGAACTGGTCCGCTTCGACACCCAGAAGCTCCAGAATCCCGAGGTCGAAGGCGTCGAATACCAACAGGGCGAGCTGTTCGGCTACGAGGTCAGGGAATACCTGTTGGAGAAATGGGGACGGAAATGCGCTTACTGCGACAAGGAGAACGCCCCCCTCCAGATCGACCACATCGTACCCAGGGCGCGGGGCGGCACGGATCGAGTATCCAACCTGACCCTGGCTTGCCAGCGCTGCAACGAGAAGAAAGAGGCTCGTCCGGTGGAGGAATTCCTGAAAGACGACCCGGATCGTTTGAAATCGATCAAGGCGAATGCCAAGGCGCCCCTGAAGGATGCCGCCGCCGTCAACTCAACCCGCCGGGCGTTGTTCGAGGCCCTGCAACAAACCGGACTTCCGCTGGAGACCGGCTCCGGTGGGCGCACCAAGTTCAACCGGACGCGGCAGAACTACCCAAAAGCTCACTGGATCGATGCGGCCTGTACGGGCGAAAGCGGCGCTGCCCCAATGATCCCCGAGAAACTGCGGCCCCTCTCCATCCGGGCCATCGGACATGGTTCGCGGCAAATGTGCCTGATGGATAAATACGGTACGCCAAGGACCAAGCCCAAGGGCGTCAAGCGCGTGCGGGGCTTCCAGACCGGGGACTTGGTGCGACTGGTGCAGCCATCCGGGAAATACCGGGGAGCCTATGTCGGCAAGGTTGCCGTGAGGGAACGGGGAGCCTTCGATATCCAGACCCGGACCAACGACAAACGGATCAAGATCACCGCGCCCCATCATCGCTTTACCCTGCTGCAACGAGGAGATGGCTATGCCTATGAACACCCCAGGGCCGCTTGAGCCCCAACGGCAACGACGGATGGTTAGAAATGCCGCCGGACGCCCGGCTATCACGGCGCGCGTCGTGCGATGCCTGCGCCAATGGCTTAAACCGGCGGGGTCGTTAAACGTCCATGTTTAACTCCATGGCTGATTTGCTGGATTTCGTCGGCAACTTTCCGCAAGGGGTTTCGGCGGGCGAGATTGAACGGCATCTCAAGTTCAGCCGCACAACCCTGAATCGCCGGTTAAAGGAGGCGTTGCAGGCCGGGACGCTGGTGGTCACCGGAAAGGGACCGGCCACCCGCTACCATAGCGCGGACCCCCTATCCGCTTTGCGGGCCTACTTTGCGAGGCCGCATACAGGAAGGACGCTGGCTCCGTACCGGGAAGAGCTGCTGGAGCCTGAACCCTACCTGGCGGCGGAATCCGTTCAACGGTTCAAGGGAATGCCCGCGTATCTGCTCAACAAGCGGGAACTCGGCAAGTTCCTGATCGATTTCGCCTGCGCTTCTTCCGTCCTGGAAGGCGGAACCTATTCCTTGCTGGATACGCAGGCACTGATCGAATACGGGGAAAAATCGGCAGGCAAGCCGTTGGCCGATGCCTTCCTCGTGCTCAACCACAAGGAGGCGTTCGAATACCTGCACGATCACATGCGGCTGGATTCGATCTTCGAGGTCCATGACCTGCTGACCAACGATCATGACCTGCCTGCGCTGAAAGAGGCGGCTCACTTCCTGCCGAAGGAGCAGCGGGGAACGACGCGAGAATATACCGATGTGGATATCCGCTTCAGCACCTACCTGCCGCCATTCCGGCCCGGTACCGGCTACATCGGAAGGATGCTGGAGAAAATATTGGCAACGGCAGGCACCATCGAGAATCCCGTGCAGGCGGCGTTTTACCTGCTGACGCGGATTGCCTACCTCCAGCCGTTCCAAGATGGAAACAAAAGAACATCGCGGGCCATGTGCAATGTACCGCTGATACAAGCCAAGCTGCCGCCGATCTCGTTTATCGACTTCGGCAAACAGGATTACATCGTTTCGATGCTGGCGTTCTACGAACTGGGCGATACCCGGCTGGCGGAACGCTGCTTCGTGGATGCCTACGGGAAATCCATCTCGCGCCTCGCAATTAGGCGCGAATAACCGCGTCAAGGGGCCTTATCCTGGCTCTGGCGGCGCAAAAAAACAGTACCCTCATGGTGGCGACCGCGAGTGCCCCGGCCTGCGGACTTGGCTAACAAACCCTGAAGAGCACCAACGATACTCTCGGTCCCGTGGCTTTTTCATTCCTGCCCCGAATAACCGCTTTTAAGCCGGTTATTCCACGATCCGTTCCGGATTTAAGTCCCTATCCTATCTCCCTGGATGCCTTTGAACAGCCCGCTGCGGTTGGCTGCTCTGAGGCTTCCGCCGATTTTCCTGCTCCCCGGAGCACCGGTAGCTGACCGGCAACGACAGCCTAAACACTACCACAGGCGAAGCCATGAGCCGCCAACAGTGGCCGGCCTTTTTCGCCTTTCTTGAAAAGGCGTCCGACGAGGATTTGGTTAGCAAACGCGATCGCATGGCGGGATTTGCCGCCACGCTGGTCGATAAGGGCGTCCGTGAGGACGTGCGCAAGATCGTCAAAACCATTGAGGGGGAAATGCTGTCCCGGCTCCTGGCCGAGTAGAGCCCCCTCTATATATATAAACCCGCCGTCTCGGGAGACTTTATTGCCTCCCGGACGGGGGAGGTGTGGGAGAAGTACATGCTCTGTGTTTATCACGGCGACTGCGCGGATGGCTTCGGCGCCGCGTGGGTCGTCAAAAAAGCACTGGGGCCGGAGGTCGGATTCTTTCCCGGTGTCTACCAGGAAGCGCCTCCGGCCATTGGCGAAGGCGAGGATCTGATCCTGGTCGATTTTTCCTATCCCCGGCACGTCCTGCTGGAGCTGGCAGGAAAGGCCCGGTCGATCCTGATCCTCGACCACCACAAGTCCGCTCAGGCGGAACTGATGGGCCTGCCGCCCAACGTCGAGGCCGTGTTCGATATGGAGCGGTCGGGCGTAATGCTCGCCTGGGATTACTTCTATCCAGGCGATGAGCAGCCCGAGTTGTTCTGCCACATCCAGGATCAGGACCTGTGGCGGTTCGAGCTTGAGGGAACGCGGGAGATCGTGGCCGCCCTGTACTCATACCCCATGGAGTTCGGGGAATGGGACAGGCTGCTGACAACTCCCGTCGCCTCTCTTCGCATGGAGGGCGCATGCCTTGCAAGGAGCCGCAAGAAGGAGATTGAGGGCCACCTGCGCCGCTGCGCCACCCGTGGCGTGATCGCGGGGCACGATGTCCCGATGGTCAATGCCCCCTTGGGGTGGGCATCAGACGCAGGCGCGATCCTGGCGTGTGGCGAACGGTTTGCTGCGGTGTATTGCGATACCCCATCAGGCCGCAATTTCAGCCTCCGCTCATCGAATGACGGCGGCATGGATGTCTCCGTGATCGCCGGCCGCTTTGGCGGTGGCGGCCACGAACATGCGGCAGGGTTCACTCTGCCCCATGACGAGCTGCACAAACTCGCCACTGGCATCAAGCCCTGCCTGGCGACTGCCTCCAGCCACTGAGTTGCGTGTTTCCCGATCCCCGGAGAATGGGTTTCAGGAGATCGCAGCCAAGCGCAATCAACCAACAACCAACAGAGGGACGCCTTTGCCCGGTAATCAATTTCCGGGCGGACGCGCCCCAGTAATACCCGAAGGAGGGTGTTATGAAAACGACTTGGAACGACCGTCAGGGCAGCAGGGACTGTCTGGCGATTTGTGTGATCGTCACCATGGAAGGTGACATCCATTCATTTACCGGGAAGAGTATTCCCGGCGTGTGCCACGGCGTAGCTGTGGCCCATGAAAAGAACGGGAAGTGGTCCCACACGACGTGGGAGATCACCCACGCCGAAACCACTTCCGTGGTCCAGTTCCGCCAGGACTGGGGCACGGGGCAGACCTTCCCCCAGCCCTCATGGGAAGCGGGGTTTTTCTGGCTCGCAAGCCAGGCCCCGACACTGGACAGGGAGAAGTTCGAGGCATTCATCCGCGCCGGGAAGGGCGGACGAAGCACGACAGCCCGATGGGATGCCGCACGGGAGGCCGAAAAGGAATTCGGGTTTTCGGCGACGCCCGAGCAGGTCGCCTATATCCGCGAGGCGCAAGCCAGGATCGCGGAAGAGAAGGCGGCATACGAAGCCGCAGAGGCAGAACGCATGGCCAACTCCCCTTTCGCGGCCCTTCTGGGCCTGAAGAGGGGGTAGGCCATGAACGTCGTAAATATCGCCCAACGGACACCAGAATGGTACCCCTGGCGCAAGCAGGGCGTCACGGGCACGGACGCAGCCGCGATCCTGGGCCGGCACGACGAGAAAACGCCCTGGCGGATCTGGGCCGAGAAATTGGACAAGGTTCCCCCCGTGGACCTGTCCGGAAACCCCAATGTCCGGCGCGGAGTCGAGCTGGAACCGGTGGCAAGGAAGCACATCGAGGAGAAGTACGGCCTCATGCTGCTGCCGTTCTGCGGCGAGCATGACGAGCATCCGATCCTTCGGGTGTCGTTCGATGGGGTGGATGACAACGGGCGTCCCGTCGAAATCAAATGCCCAGCCGATTCGACATTTGAATCGGTCAAGGAAAGCGGAACGGAGTCCAAGGAATACAAGCGCTACTACGTCCAGGTGCAGCACCAGATTTTGGTCGCCGGATCGGACGGCGGGAAGCTGGTGTTCTTCCGTTTCAATCCCCAGACCGGCGAGCCGGAAACGGTGGAGTTCGACATCCAAAAGGATGAAGCGCTCCATCAGGAAATCATCACCGAATCCCTAGCATTTTGGGATCTGGTGCTGAACGAGAAAGAACCCGCCAAGGACCCGCTGCTTGACATCTTCGTGCCCGCCGGGCAAGAGCGTGGCGAGTGGATGACCCTGGCCGCCGAGAGAAAGCGCGTCAGCGCATTCCTGGCCGCCGCCGAGGGGCAGGTCAAGACGCTGAAAGGCCAGCAAAAGGGGTTTGACGACAAGCTGGTGCTCTTGATGGGCGAGTTCCTGCGCGCCGAGTGCGATGGTGTCGCCATCACGCGCTATCAGCAGCAGGCCAGCGTGGACTGGAAGGCGTTGATCGCTGAACTGGCTCCACAGCTCGTTCTGACGGATGACGTGCTGGACAAGTACCGGGGAGCCGTATCCAGCCGGATGCGAGTCACCCAGGCCGACACGGAGGAGGCCGAAAAGAAGGCATCCAAAAAGCGGAAAGAGAAAAAGGACGCGGAACCTGAGCCAACACAGCCAGAGCAAGAGGAGCCCCGCTCCTCTTACGCCTGGTAATTTCGATATAACCCAACCGGGGCCACTCCAGCTCCGGCTGGGGTGGCTCCTTTTTCCTTACTGGGAGCTGAAATGAATAAAACCCTTGAGGCCATGAACGCCATGTGGGCGTTTGCGGCCAAGCTGACTGGAAAACACGGCATGGAGGGCGACGGCTCCATGACCAACGAAGAGCACAAGGAATGGCAAGAGGCCGCCGGCCTTTGCCATGAAGCGCTCCATGCCATCGAGGCCATCGAGGAGGAGGCATGAAAATGAAAAAGAGGGATTTGTTTGCCACAGGCAAGCACATCCACGAGGAGTGGCGGGACGGAAGCGATTTCTACCGCCGTATTTTGGGCGAGTACGCCCCGAACCTGAGTCGCAATGTCATCGACCTGCGGCTTTCGAACGATGTGCTGACGGACCCTGAGCGCCAGGAGTTTTGGCTCGGATGGGATTCGGCGGCATAGACCGAACCTGATGTCCCTGGGCGCCTGCAAGGCGTTCCAGGGGCCTTTCCGGAACGCTTTTTGGATCGTTGCGGAAAGGTTTTCTTGCCCTCCTTCCTTCCTTGCTCCGCAAAACCGGCTTAAACCCGGTTATTCCGCGATCCGCGCCGGAAATAATCCCATATCCTTATTCCTGATCCCTCCGAACAGCCCGTCTTGGCTGGCTGCTCAGAGATATCCGGTTTTTTCGCCGAAAGGCCCGGTAGCTGAACCGGTAAAGACAGCACCAACCTTACCCATCCGGGAAACACGCTCGGAAGGGGTCGGTGTTTCCTCTTAACCGGAGAAGCACCATGAACAAGCAATTCTGGAAGGAGTTCTTCACCCGCCTTGACTCGTTCGAGACGGAGAAACTGATTGAGGAGAAGCGGGGCTATCTGCGATTTCTCGAAGAAAACCCCCGCTCCGAACTCAGGGGTGACCTGAAACGGATGGTCCGACTGATTGACGAGGAGATTATTTCGCGTTCCGAGCTTCGTGCTCGGGAACAACGCTAAGGTGATCAGTTCGTCGATCAAGCGCATGGGATATCTCGCTCATGCGGCGATAGACCACTTCATCTTTCCGTCCGAAGGTGTCGAGTATCAGGCGACCGAACTCTTCTATGAGTTTGTCTCGCCCGCCATTGATAACTTGCATATGGTTTCTCCTGTCTGTTTCTGGTCAGGGTAAATCAGATTGGGCGGAACGCAAGGCCCTCACGCCCAGCCAGGAAGCCCTGCAAGGATTTGGTCCAAAACCGGGTCCTCACCGCGCATTCCGGCGGCCAATTCGTTCATCTCCCGTTCAAAAGTGGCGTCAACCGCCGCTTCGAACTGGGCCATGGTGCGGATCTGGTCGATCTGGAAACCGGATCGAGCAAACCGTTCCCGGAAGCGCGCCTCGCCAGTCTTGGTGAAGCGAATCCGTCCGGTCATGGGGTCCTCGACGAAATACTGGCGAGGGTTCATGACAAGCCCTCGCCAGCGGCAACCGCCTTATCTTGTTGTTCCTCAAGGAACTTTACGATGAGGCGGCGCTTGGCCAGCGGACTGCACTCAGACCTGACTTGGTTCTGCTGCTCTGCGGATAACAACCGGAACAGCAGAGAGCCTTCCAGGTCCTGATCGTCTTCGTGGGGGAGCGGAATGCCTTTGGCAATTCGCTCCTCGACGCGCTGGATGAGATCGTCTGGGGCATTGAGGTATGTCACTTTTCCTACCTTGCGCCCGTGACGTTTGAATTCCAGATCCTCACGCATGTCGTCATTCGACGCGAGTGATTCCCAGGCCTTGTTGATTGCGTAGTGTGCTGCCTTGTTTTGACTGACGCCGAGAAATTCGGCGATGTCCTTGAGGCGATCATGCGTGGTTTCGAAGGCAGCGACCTTGCTGGAGAAGCGGACGACAAGAGATTTCATTGGCATTGACTCGTATGGCATCAAACTGATACCAGTATGATACTATAGCGAGCGCATGTCAAGCACCATCACCCCAGCCGGGGCACACCGCCCCGAACAGGGAGTCGGTGTGCCCACAAAACCCTTTGGAGGGCACATGAGCAACAAATCGATTTTTGAGGCGTTTGGGGTCCAGTCCCCAAACACCGACACCACCAAGATCCCCGTCTCTGCCGCGTGCAAGACAGGGAGGGGGTCGAACCGGAAGGAGATCCCCTTCCAGTTCCAGTTCGGCAATCTACGCCGGATTCTGCGGAACCTACACCAACAGCGCCCGATCTGGGCGCACGGCCCGTCGGGATGCGGGAAGACCGAGCTGTTCATTCAGATCGGTGCCCGGCTGGACCGCCCGGTCCACGTAATCTCTTTCGGCGAGGAGACCTCTCTTCGCGAACTGCTGGGGACAATGAAGATCGCCTCCACCTCTGCCGAAGTCACCGGCGAAGGCGAAAAAGGCCTGGCGTCCGTCGCCAAGGCCCTCTGGACCCTGGCCAAGCGAGGCATTGGTCTTGAGACCAGCTTCCAGTACGGTCAGCTTCCGCTGGCCATGCAGGATGAAGCGGCAATCATCATCCTGGACGAGTTCAATATGTGCCCGCCCGGCGTGGCGGCCCAGATGAACCGATTTCTGGAAACGGGCAGCGTGACCATTCCGGAAACGGGCGAGGTCATCCACTGCGCCCAGGACGTGGCCGTCGTGGTCACCGCCAACACGGCGGGCGGCATTGACGAGACCGGAATCTATGCCGGATCGCAGGCCCAGAACGGGGCAACTCGTTCGCGCTTCGCCTACATCCAGCTCGGGTATTTGAGCGAGGATCAGGAAAGGGCGATCCTGGTGAACGGGATCAAGAACCTCGATGCCGTCAAAGTACCGGGGGACAAGCCGTTCTCCGCGCTTGCGGTGGACACGGCGCGGGCCTGCCGTGCGCTCGTCAACGAGGGTGTCGTGAGTCTGCCCTTCACCGTTCGGAACCTGGTCAACTTCGCCAGGGCCACAAAGGAACTGGCAGACACAGGAGATGCCTTCCGGGATGCCTACCTGGACGGGCTATCACCCGTAGAGCAGGTGCCGGTTGCCGAGGTCTTCCATAAGATCTTCGGCGTCAACCTCATCATCTAACCCACAGTCGCCCCATGCCCTTCGGGGCGTGGGGCGGCGAGGAGGAACCATGAAAACCGGAAAAAACCCGGTGGCCAAGCATGCAGGCAAGTTCTGCAAGGCGGCCACCCATCGCGACCGGACGAAGTATGTCCGGCGCGAAAAACACGTGAGCAAGCGTCATGTTGCCCGTTGACTTTGCCATACAGCTCCATCCACCCACCGCCCCACCTGTTCCGCCGGTATCCACGCAAGAACCCGAGCAGGAAGCTGAGCAAGGTTATTTCCTGCAATGGAAGGCGAACAAGGCGATTGCCCAATCCGACCTGGAAACGGCGGCGGAACTGGTCAATCGGATCTTGAGCGGGTGCCAGCACCTGTTCAAGCCCAGGCTCATCCTGCAAGCAGGGGAAGACTGGCGCCAGGTCTATTTCCTGGTGGACGGCAAACAGGTAGCAGCCTTCGGCTATCCGTCACTGTCATTCCTGGACTCGCTCACCAGCCGGGAAAGGAAGGCCGTGATGGAGCTGGGCACGTCGCGAGACGGCTGGCTCTCAAACAACGGCACAGGGCAAGGGATCATCACCACGGGGAAGCAGTTGTTCGATTTTCCTGTGCGGCTGTTCCTGTCCATCCTGGCGCACAACAACGGGCTGGCTGTGTCTTGCTCCGACAACCTGGAGTACCACGCGACCGGCCTGTCCGTAACCTCGGCCCTCGAAGACTTCGCGTGGTATCCCCTTTGGGGCGAACTCGCCCCGCTCGTCGGCCAGCATTGGTTCGTCGTCGGATCGACGCGGATCTTTGTGAACGCGCCGATTGAAGAAGGGGAGTGCGTGTATGCCTGGTGACATTATGACGCCGCATGCCTATAGTGGACCTATTGACCCGCAACGCCTGGAGGCCGGCATGTCCACGCAAACTGCACGATTGACCACGAGGCTTGCGCCCCATGTGCAAGAGAAACTGCAAATGGCCGCAGACCTCATGGGCGCCACCCTGAACCAGTTCCTGGTGCAGGCGGCCCTTGAGAAAGCGGAACGGGTAATTGAGAGCGAGGCGAGGATATGTCTGACGCGACGGGAGTCTTTACGGCTGCTGGAGCTGATAGAGAATCCACCGCCAAGGAATGAGAAGCTGAAATCCCTCATGGCAGACTACGAGAAAAGGAGGGCGGATGACTCTGATTCTTCCTTTGACTGGTCACCATGATCGAAAGGGCTTCGATTGCGGCGACGCCGAACTGAACGGCTGGCTCCGGCGTTTCGCGAGACAACACAGCGCCAAGGGCGTGTCAACGACCTACGTCGCGGTCGAGACGGAAACCGGCGCGGAGGTTTTTGGTTATTACGCGATCAGCGTAACCGAACTCCAGGCGGGAGATGTCCCGAAACAATGGCAGAGGAAGCTGCCGGACAAGATCCCGGCCTATCGGATAGGACGACTGGCTGTCGCGGAGAAGTATCAGCGAAAGGGACTTGGAGGGCTCTTGCTCGCCAATGCGATTTCGAGATTGCAGCGCATTTCGTCCGAGGTAGGCGGTTCAGGCATCGTGGTTGACGCCAAATCAACCGCAATCGGCTTTTACCTACAATACGGTTTCGAACAGCTCGCGGACCATCCGTCCAAGTTGTTCCTACCAATCTAAACCCATCAGGCCGCAAATGCGGCCATTTCAACATCCCTGACGGGAGCGGTCGCTCCTTCGAGGGGAGACCCGCTCCTTGTCGCAAATACACTGGAGCAAAAAATGAATAGTTTCAACGAACGCCAGGCCGCAACGATCCTGGCCGCGCTGCGTTATTGGCAGCGCTCAGGATCCATGACATCGTGGCCAATATGCCGATGCGGGTCATTGTGCTCGACGCCAACACGGAAGGGGGTGATCCGAGCTTTATTACCATCGTCGATGGTGAGAAGTTCTATATCACCGACGCCAAGCTGGCTGATCAGGCCGATCTGGCCCCGGATTATCTGGCGGACGTGATCCGCCAGCTCGACGCAACCTAACCCAGATCCCGGCGGCCCTTATTGGGTCGCCGGGCATCATCCAGCCCGCAAAACCGCCTAAAACCCGGTTATTCCGCGATCCGCACCGGATTCAAACCCCTATCCTATCCCCAGAAATCTCCGAACAGCCCGCCATGGCCGGTTGCTCAGAGGTTTCCCGATTTTCCCGCCGCAAGGCCCTGGCAGTTGACCAGGTAAAACACCCAGCAGAAACCCATCCGCCTTAACCTGCGGAATCAAACAAGCCCGCCGTCTTCGGGAGACTTTATTGCCTCCCGGACGGGGGAGGCATGTTGAGGAATTAACATGCGCGAAAACACATTCGTTCAGATCTTCCCGGCCATCGTCCTGTTGGCCATCCTTGCAGCCACCACCGGCTGTACGGAAGCAACCCTGTCCCGCCGGGACATGGGCATGATCGCCGGCAGTATTGCCGGCGGAATCGTCGGCAACCAGCTTGGCGAAGGATCTGGCCGCACGGCCATGATCATCGCCGGCACCATGGCTGGCGCCTATGCCGGCGGCCAACTGGGGCGTGCCATGGATGAGCGGGACCAATTCCGGACCCGGCTTGCCCTGGAGCAAAACCGCTCTATGCAGCCCACGTCCTGGAGTAATCCGGACAACGGCAACAGTTACACCGTCGTACCCACGCGCACCTATGAGGGTCGCTCGGGTCCCTGCCGCGATTACACCACCAAAGCCTTTGTTGGCGGACGGTCGGAGGTGATCCACGGCACGGCCTGCCGCTCGCCTGACGGTTCCTGGCGGACCAACGGCTAAAACCTATCGCGATCCTTCTTGAGAGGGTCGCTTCCAAACAAACCCGCCGTCTCGGGAGACATTTGCGCCTCCGGACGGAGGGGGCGCATGGGAGAGATCCATGAAACTCAGCGTTTTCAATTTTTCTATATCAAGTATCTCCGCCGTCCGCATGGTCGGCGGGGTTGCGCTCCAAGGGGCACTCGGCATCTCCGCCGATCTGCCCGCCAGCCTTCACCCGCTGCTCCGGCAGCCGGTGATCTCCTCGGAGGACCTTTCGTCCTTCGAAAAGCTCCGGAAGCGGACGCAGGAATTCCTGCGCCGCAACGGCGCCTTCCATGAACTCATCGGCTGGGTCACGGATGACTCGTCCTTCAGCCGCGAGGCTGTCGTGGAATTCATGGAGGCCACTTCCGTCGAGTTCTACGCCGAGAAGGCGTCGCTGCTTTCCAAGTACGAGGCGCGCCGCGTCGAGCACCTGGAGGGTATTCGCAAGGAATGCGAGGAGGCCAATTTCCAGCACTGCGAGCTGCTGCTGGAGTTGATCCGGGATGCACAGCCAACGCTGGAGTACCTGGAGCAAAGCATCCAGTTCCGCTTCCTCAAACCCCGGATCGTTGAGATCCACGCGGATGAGGAAGCGGAGGTGCTGACCGGCCTCTACGGTCAGGCTCTGGCCGAGATCCAGGGTCGCGCAAAGAAGGCGGTTACCGCCCCTCGTTGCGCCACCATGATCAAGGCCGCCAGCGAAATCGCCGAGAAGTGCCAGGCCCTGGCCTATCTCGACCAACGCTACCGCAAGGTGGCCGGCGAGATCGAGTCGGTCCTGTCCGAGATCCCCGAGCGGGAAAAGGACGCCGACTACCACACGGGCGAGAGGATGGCGCTGATGGGGATGCTGAGCATCCTCTCGGATGCCGATGCCCTCGACGCACGGATCAAGGCTGGCGACAGCCTGTTCCCGGCCATCCGGCCCGAGCCGGAGGAAGTGGTGGAGGAGCCCGTTGAGGAAGAAGGCGATGAGCCCGAATCCGAGTCGGAATCCATGCCGCCCCCCGTTGCGGACGCAGAGGAAGTCCGGGATTACGCCTGGTAATCCCTGTCCCATCAACCCCTACAGGGCGTCACTTCCCTGTAAGGGGGGTGACGCCAAAGGAGAGACCATGAACGCGAGCCGAAACACCACTCTCCGGAACACGCTTCCGGCGATCTGCTCGGCCATCGCCGGGCAGAAGGGAGTCAAGATCGTATGGCAGGGACCGCCCAGAACCGAGGGAACGACCATCTGGTCGAGCCCGCTGCCGGTCGATGCCGATGAATCCACTGTGAAAATGGTGGTCGGGGACATCGACCACGAGTGCGGACACATCCGCCACTCGGATTTCGATATGGTAGGGAAAAAACGGCCCACGATATCGGACCTCCAGTTCGGTATCTGGAATGCCCTGGAGGACACCTTCATCGAGCGCAAGCTCGGGGATGACTACCTGGGCTGCCAGCAAACCTTGGCAGAATCGGCGGAGATCGCCGTTGCCAGGGGTCAATGCCGCACGGGCGAGAAGGGACCCGCAGACGCATTGCAAGTCTTCTGCGACGCCTGGGGGCGGAAAAACGTCCTGCTTCAGGGCGTCGATCCGATCCTTGCCACCTCCCGCGCGGAGCTGGTAAAGCACATTGAGGAGAAAGGCGTGGCGCGGCTGGAAGCCCTGCTTTCCACGAAACTTTACTCCGCCAATTCCACGGCAGAGACCCTGAAGCTCTCCGGGCAGGTCGTTCAGCTCATCAAGGACATCCAGGATGAGCAAGAGAAGCCACCTGAGCCCAAGCCGCAGGAAAAAAAGCCCTCTGATCCGCAGGAAGGCAAGGGCGGGTCCGGCCAGGGCTCCAGCGGTGGCCAAGATGGCACTGACCAGGGCTCTGACGGTGACCAAGACGAGCCCGGTCAGGGCTCTGACGGCGACCAGGAAAAGTCCGACCAGGACTCCAATGGCGGCCAAGGTGACTCAGGCCAGGGCTCTGACGGTGACCAAGACGAGCCCGATCAGGGCTCTGATGGCGATCAGGAAGAGTCCGACCAGGGCTCCAGCGGTGGCCAAGATGGCACTGACCAGGGCTCTGACGGCGACCAGGAAAAGTCCGACCAGGACTCCAATGGCGGCCAAGGTGACTCAGGCCAGGGCTCTGACGGTGACCAAGACGAGCCCGGTCAGGGCTCTGATGGCGATCAGGAAGAGTCCGACCAGGGCTCCAGCGGTGGCCAAGATGGCACTGGCCAGGATTCGGATGGCGATCAAGACGGGTCCGATCAGAAAGCCGATGACTCCAGTCAAGGCGGCGGCGCTGGTCGAGGCGGTTCCGCCAGGCAGATCCTGGAAGATGCCAACATCGACCAGGGTCCGGCCATCGACCGCAAAGGCGCGGCACAGGCCATGGCAGCGGAGGCGGCGGCGAAGGGCAACTTCGTTTTCAACCCCCAGACCATCACCCCTCCGCCCCAGGGCGAGAATCTGCCCCGGTACAGTGCCCTCAAGGGCGCCGTGTCTGGACAGATCTCGCAATTGCAACGGAGGCTGGTGGTGGAGTTTCAAACGAAACGCCGCAGTCGCACGGTCGTCGCCGAGGAAGGACGCCTGGATGGGCGCCGACTGCATCAGGCCCTGGTGGGTGAGACGCGGGTCTATCGCCACAAGGTGGTGACCCAGGCCCCAAAGCCCGCCGTATCCCTGGTGCTGGACTGCTCAGGATCAATGGGCTGGGCGATAAAGGGTTCTGGGCTCGTGCTCAAGGACGACATCATCCTGGCCACCCAGGCGGTCATCGCCATGGCCGAGGTGTGCGCCGTCATGGGCGTGCCGTTCGAGGTGATCCCCTTTGCGGGCAGCCAGATCGGCGCCATCAAGACCTTCGATGCCCCGCTCGCACGGGCGAGGGGAAGGATCGGCGCCATTGCAGCAAGCGGCGGTACACCCACTGCGGAAGCGCTTTGGATCGCCGGGAACAGGTTGGTAGCCCGTAGGGAGGAACGAAAGATCCTCATGCTGGTGACAGATGGATCGCCCGATAACATGCCAGCAGCCCAACAGGTGGCCGGCTTGATCGAGCGCTCCGGCATCGAACTCTACGGGGTCGGCATCGGCACCGAGGCAGTACGGAAGATCTGTCGCAAGTCCGGCGTGATCAAAAGCGCCAATGACTTGGCTCCGGCCATTCTCAATGCCCTGGCGGAGAGGATGCTGGCGGCGGCTTAAACAATAACCTCAACCCCGGAGCTTCGGCTCCGGGCAAGGAGAGAGCTATGAACAAAGAGATTGAGCCCATCACTGTCGAGGAGGATTTCGAGTTCACCTGTCTGCGGTGTGGAGAGGGGACTGATACCCTGCACGAAGGCTACTGCGAAGCCTGCTGCGACGATAACTATAACTGGCAAAGCCTCTCGGATGCAGAGCGCGATGCCAGGATAAGGGATGCCTGCCGCTATGCTTATTGAATGGGCGGGGCAGTTATGGGCCTACTCGGCTCGGCATTGATCGCCTGGAAGGGAGATTGGTCGAAGTACGGCTTCCTGGCCTACCTAGCCTCCAATCTGTGCTGGATCGCCTTTGGCATCCAAACGCAGGCATGGGGACTTGTGGTTATGCAGATCGGGTTTACCGTTACAACGCTGGCCGGAATCTATTCATGGTTTCGTCCGGATTGCGCGAATAATTAACTCAGATCCCGGCGTCCTAATAGGGCCGCCGGGGTTATTAATCCCGCAAAACCGCCTAAAACCCGGTTATTCCGCGATCCGTTGCGGATTTTTTGCCCCATCCTATCTCCAGATGTTTTTGAACAACCCGCTCCCGAGTCGGCTGTTCAAAAACACATGGTTTTTTGCCCTCGTGGCACTGGTAGCTGGCCAGCAATCCGCCCAGCACAAACCCCGCCGCTTTTTTATGCGGCACCAAATATCGCCGCAATCCTGCGGCATCAATCACAACCCTGCCGGGGAGACCTCTCTCCCTTGCGGGGAGCGGTTTTTCTCCGGCGAATCAGGAGAAAACCATGTGGTTTAAGACTGTTATAGACAAGGGATGGCCCTGCAAAAAGGCCGCCAAGATTGAGATCCAGGACCCCAGCAACGAGCTGGAAGTGCTGGACCGGCTGCGCCTGCGCGTGGCCGCCGTCAACGCCCGCGTTGATCTGGTGCCCACTGGGCGCAGGGTCGATGTCGTGGTCCGCGACCGCGTCAGCGACGCGGTTCTTTGCCACCTCGTGCCGTGCTGAGGGGGCCGCCATGAGCATTGAAGTATTCATGGAAGCCTACTACGGGCTGAAACCTCAGTCCCGCGTATCCATCCTTAACCTCCTGCGCCTCTCGGCGCGGAGGCTTTTCGGGAGGGGCGAAAAATGAACGAGACGAGGTTTCGTGAACTCGTCCAGGATTTCGCCAGCCGGGCGGAATACGTGAAGGACTCTACTGTGGAGTTCGATCTATCCGACCCGGAGGGGCTTTCCGCCACCATCCAGTTCGAAGACTGGCGGGGCCAGATCTGGCCCGTGCCAGTCGTGCCGGAAGGCGACAAAATCGCCATCAGCATTGAAGATGTCGGAACGCTGGCGGCAGACAAGGGAGGGCTCTACGCCTTCCTGTGGAACGAAGCATCCGCCCGTTTGGAGGATGCAGAGCCCACCAAACGGACCAAGGCATGCGTCAAGGCCTGTAAGGGCATCTCAAACAAGGAGCTGGAATGGATCGCCGACACCGGAGGGATGACCGGTCCGCGCGAGGACATCGCCAAGCTCGCTAAGCAGCGGGACGACCTGCTGGCCGCCCTGGGCCTGATCGAAACAGATCGGGACGGCGACGGCTTCATCTGCCACGAGGCAATGGAGCAAGTCAGGGACGCGATTGCGGCGGCAGGGGGCGGTCAATGAAAGACCTCCTGTTGAATAACGTGCGGTCCAGTATCACCCGCTCCTTCTGGGCGGGGGCGCTGTTCCAGGGTTTCCTGGGTATGGCGTTCCAGTCATGGGTCAGCGGTATTGAGATCCTGCGCAGTGCTCAAGAGGGCTCGGCGCAAGTCCATTGGTCGATCTGGTTCGGATTGAGCCTGCCGGTGTTTCTCTACTACCGGCGACTCCGGAAAGGCTAAGGCCAATCAACATCAACAACCCGCGAGGGACATCACCGTCCCCACCGTGGGTCGCTGATGTCTCTGCGCAAAGGAGACACCATGCCCAGAAAACAAAATCTCGTCCTGGTCACTGACCTGGACGAACGAGGGCTGTTCAAGGCCCATGTCGAGGACACGTCCGGCAAGGAGGTTTTTTCGTTCTCCAACGAGGACGAAGACACCGGCTGGCCCGACGAAGACGGGCTTTGGCTCGTCAATGACGGACACATGCGCCACGGGCGCGATGTCTGCGGGCTGCTGGACTACATGCAGACGTGCGGCATCGCTGGCCAGAACGCTTCCCTTCGGTTGGGGAGCTGAATATGGCCAGTCAAACAGACATCATCCAGCACCTGACCGACAAGGGATGGGAGGTCGTCGGGATCATGCCAGTGGTCCAAAGGCTCTACCCAACGATCGTTGGACCCAAGGCCGCCCACATCTATATCCATGAGAACGCGGAGCGAATCCGACTTGCCGGCGACTATCAGAGCGAGGGGCGCAATATCCTTTCAACCTGCTGGGCCAAAATTAGTCCCGGCGCGAATGACAGCGAAGCGGAGGGCATTCTCTCCGACTTCCTGGCTCAAGTTGATCGAACAATCGGCGAGAGCTATGCGGCGCGCCTGCTGAGGAGCTGAACATGGCCAGCCAGATTTTCGTGAAAAACCTTGGCCGGCACCTCTATGTCAGGGGCACGAAGGCCGAATGCGAGCGCATGGCTCGCGAGCTGGCGAACACCCAGGGACTACGGTCCTGGAGTATCGCTGCCCTGAACGAACGAAAGGACGTTTGGGGGCTGTACATCTAAAGCCGCCCTAAGCGGCAAACAAACTTCCCTATCCGGGGCCAAATCCCCGGTAGGGGAGGTGGCCCCTAAATGACCGAGGAGGTCAAAATGGCTCAGATTATTTCTGTCCGCATCCTGTCGGACGAAAATGAGGCGGACGCAAGATCCGCCGTTAACTCCCTTCTTCAGCAAGAGAAGGAGATCAACACAGACGAAGAAGGGATGGCGTGGCTCGTGGACTGGACCATCGACGACGCAGTTCCCGTGCCCGTAGCGATGGACGACGCGATTTGCAACGGAACGTACACGGGGGGCGATGCCTTTCGTGTCGCCCTGCCCGAAGTCACCGAGCCCTTCGAGTTGGTGGTGGACGCATACGCCACCAACGAGTTCGCTGACCCACCGGGCTTCGCGGTTATCACCGTGGACACGACATTCCTCCGTGTGCTTACCCGGCTGCGTCGGGTTCTCGCGGAGAATAGCCTGGATGATGTGGGCTTTACATACTACCCAAAGCAGTGGCACAGGGATGAAGAGCTTCGCATCCAGGGGGATGCCCTTCGCGTGACGAGCGGGGGAAACTTTTGGCTTGAAGGGCGCCTCAAGCACTGCGATTGGAGCGTGGAAACGCGCCCCATCGACATCGACGACTTCCTGAAGGTCGTCAGCGACGGACCCGCCGTAGAGCCCAAGGAACCCGAGTTCCGCTGGGTCGATGGCAGACTGTTCTATGGCAGTAGTCTCGACTGGGTGATCGAGGCGTTTGCTGGCGAAAACGGAGAGAACGGCGAAGAAGGAGGCGAAGATGAATAAGAACCTCCAATTGTTGAAACTCGCAACCACGGAAGACGGCACGGTCTCGATGCGGCTCCTCCTGCAAATGGAGGTCACCTACCACCTGAACGGCGAGACCCCGGAAAAAGCGAAGGCCATGCTTCAAGACGCGGCTGCATTCGCCTATGAAGAAGGCTTGCTCTCGGGAGAAACAGCACTCGAAGTCGAGCGGTTCGAGACGAGCGTGAGGGAATTTCCCTTCGTCTCCGAAACGGAGGTCGCTGCGTTCCAGGCATGGCGCCTGGAGAACGGAGATCTCGATCCGGAAGATATCCCGGTGCGTCTGGCCCGTTACGGCCTGATGTCACCCGCCGAGTTCGCTGTCGAGATGCAGGAACGTATGGCGAAGGAGGAAGAGCGAAACCATCGCTGCCCACGCTGCCCCGATACAACCCGCAACACGGGCGATTTGGTGGGCTGTGGATCGAGCAATGTCTCCGGCCCAGACGAGGAGGGACTCTACGACTGCGGGGACTGTGGTCTTTTCTTCAGGGCCGACACCGACAGCCCCGGTCAAGGGTAAGGTGCCGACATGAAGCAATCCATCGTTACCAGCCCAGGCGTATCCCAGCTTGAGTCCTATGTGGCCCAAAACGGCGCCAGCCTGGATATCAAGGGACGAGCTTTCTGTGTCGAGGGGGTATCCGCCAACGGCAATGTCGCCGTGGGCACCTTCAAGGCCAAGAAGGCCGTCTACACCGGCGTGCTGTGCAACAACGCGCGGGTGGCGGGCAGGCCAGGAGCAGAGGTCTGGTCAATCATCTCGGGCAACGGCAGGCAAGTCGCTTGCTTTGCCGTTGATGCTGGCCAGATCCAGGCGCTTACCGGCTGATCTTTGAACCTAAACGCTGTCCAGGTTTTTCCTGGGCGTATCCCAAACACAGCCCTGCGGGTCCGCTCCCGCAGGGGGCGGCTCCGCGTAAGGAGCACGACCCAAGAGCCGCCGACTCGTCTGCGGCTGCTGAAAGGTTTTTGGCCCTCGGGCACTGGAGCTGGTCAGCAAATCCAGCAAAAACAGCGGCGACTGCCGCATTTAACTTCCCACCGGGATAACCGTCCCGATGGGCGGCAACCGGTGGGTTTTTTCCTTGAAGGAGGAAAACATGACAAGACTCACCATTACGGTCGGCGTAGACCTGACGGCCTACGCCACCATTGGGGTTCCGGCGGACACCGACCTGTCGGCCCCCTCGCTCCTCGCGCTCCTTCGCCAGGAGGGCTTGGAGGACATGGAGTTCGTCCCCGACTGGGCGACCGCCAACGGCCTCCGGGTCGTGTGCGCCACGGGGCCGAACGGCTGGGCAGCGTTCCCCCCTGACGAGGCAGGCGTCTCACTAAAAGCCTTCATGGAGGGAATGGAAGAATGCACCGAGGAGGTGTCCCATGGGTAAGCAAATCACCCCCGGAGAACTGGCCGAAATCGTAACCGGCCTCCTGGTTGGCCGACAGGCTGACCTTCAGCTAGACACGCCCCAGAAGTACGGGGCGTTCATGACCGATATCGCCAAGGTGATCTGCGATCACTGCGGCGGAGAGGTACAGGGTGACGCCGACAGCTTCTTCGATGGCTGGATGATCGGCATCACCGCAAACGACTCTCTGCCGGACGACGGCGGGATCTGGGCCGGATTCGACCCGGAGGGAGAGTTGTTCTCTGACGAGAATCGCCAGCAGGACGAGCGCCGCGAACGGGCGCTGGCGCTGGGCTTTGAAAGCGTAAGCCAAATGGAGGACCACCAGCAATGGCTGTCTCGGCACGGAACGCCCGAGTACAAAGCGTGGGCGGAGGCCCACGCGGCCGGAAGCGACCCCGCTGAGCGGGAGAAAGCCAGGCTCGGCGAGACAGCCGTCCTGGCTGAGGCGGGCGTACTGGACCTCTAACGGTCGTCGAATTTCAACCTTATCCCGTTCGGGGCCATCGCCCCGACGGGGTGGCCCGGCGGGACCTACAACAGGAGGTCCCATGGACCCAATTCAAAAAATTGACCACTACGCGCAGGACGCAGCAGATGTGCTCCTGGTCGCCTTTCACGCGGGCGGTTGCGCAAGAGACTGGCGGGTCACTGAGACCCGCATCCGCGCACTCGAATCCGACGCGGAAAAAGAGGGGTTGCTGGCAGCAGCGCGCCTCCTGCGTCGCGTCCTGGAGCAGGTGAAGATCTGCATCCGCCAGCCAGAGACCGAAATGGTGCGTTTGCGCGCCAACGGCTTTGCGACGGCAAGAGCCGTAAGGGGGGGCGCATGAGCCCCGTCAAAATCCCCCTCGTAATCGGACGCAACAGATTGCGAGGCAAAGCCACCGGCGCCATGGTGGACGAGAGCGATGGAAATCATCTCCACCGCCTCCGCGCCATCTTGCGCGAAGAGGCCAAGGCTTCCGGCGTAGAGCCGGACGAACCCTGGCTGAACCGCGCGGTGGCCCAACTGCTGCGCCTGTGCGAGCAGGCAGAGGCTGGATGGGCCGCCGACAAGGGCGGAACCATCGGCCACGTCTTTGAGGCATGTCTCCCCTCAGGGAGGGCACTCCTCATGGGCGACGCTAGGGTGCTGGCCCTGGTCAGCGACAAATAGACGGCGGGGCAATCCGGCGTCACCAAACAACCCCGCGCTTCGGCGCGGGCTTTCCAGAGCTGACCAGATCCAACGCGCCGGGTCAGTTGCGGAAAGCCGGGTTTCTTCCCGAGAAATCGGGCGGCTCTAGCTGAGTGCCGAAAAAGACATACAGCACAAACACTGTCTGCGCGGGACGCCGTACAGACTTCCAACCGCCCTCGCGGGATACCTTTATCCCGTAGGGGGTGATCGTGTCTCCGGGGGCTTTTTTTCTCCGGAGATCACCATGAAAAGAACATCGCTCGCCGAAGCCATTATGTGGCTGCCCGGCTTCGGTCCCGATGAGAACCCCCTTGAGGTGCTGGGTTGTTCGGGGCAGCACCAGGCAGAGATCATCCCCTTCCTGGCGCGGGCTAAAACGGACAAACCCGCCAAGCCCATCTGGCCCCGTCTCGAAGCGGCCACCTTCACCGACATGTCGGGGGATGTGACCAAGTTCGAGGCCAATGTCGCCGCCATCGACCTGCTGCGCAAGCTGTGGGCCGAGAAGCGTCAGCCCAACGCGGACGAACGGACCATCCTCAATCGCTACACCGGATGGGGCGGCCTGCCCCAGGCGTTCAACCGGGAGCAGAGAGATCCGTCTTGGTCTGCCCGCGCCGAGCGGCTACAGACCTTGCTGGACGGGGATGAATGGGAATCCGCCCACGCCAGCACGCCCAATGCCCATTACACCTCGTTGGAGATCATCGAGGCCATGTGGGCGATGGTGGAACGGCTGGGATTCAAGGGGGGCCGCATCCTGGAGCCCTCCGCCGGCACGGGCTATTTCCTGGGCGCCATGCCCGAGGCAATCGCCCGCAACAGCCAGATCACGGCCATCGAACTCGACCAGATCAGTTCGCGCATTCTGAAGAAGCTCTACGGCGACTTCGATGTGCAGGCGGTTCAGGACGGCTTCGAGCGGCGCTCCTTGCCGCCAGGGTATTTTGATCTGGCGATTTCGAACGTCCCATTCGGCAACTACCAGGTGCCGGAGCTTCGGAATGTGCCTTACCAGGGCTTCCTGATCCATGACTACTTTTTCGCCAAGGCGCTGGAAGTGGTCCGACCGGGCGGGCTGGTGGTGTTCATCACCTCGTCAGGGACGATGGACAAGAACGAGGACCGGGTACGGCAGTACCTGGGATCGCAGGCGGATCTGGTGGCGGCTATCCGGCTGCCAAACACGGCGTTCAAGAAGATCGCCAACACGTCGGTAACGACCGACATCCTGATCCTGCAAAAACCCCTCTCCGGCAAGTCGGCCAAAAGGGAGTGGATGGACGTAAAGGAGCTGGACACCTCGTCACCGGTCTATGGCGGCGGGCAGAATTATTGGGAAAGGCCCAAGATCTACACGAACCAGTATTTTGCCGCCAACCCCCAGTGGGTCATCGGCAAGCTCAAGCTGTGCGATAACGGCTACGGCAAGTCCACCGGCTGCATCTTCGAGGGCGACCTCGACGCGGCCCTGACGGATAAGATCGGCCTGTTGCCCGAGGGGATCTACGCCTCGATACAGGAGGATCTGGATTCCGGCACGGTAATCAAGCTGTCGCTGACAGAACAGCACCGTCCGGGCTTCCGGCTGGTCGATGGCAAGGTATACGAGATCCACGGATCTGAAGCGGTGCTCTACAAGGCGCCCCAGAAGACCCTGGATCGTATCGCCGGGATGGTGGAGATCCGCGATGCCGCACGGAAGCTGGTCAAGGCCCAGGCCGAGACCGAAGATGACCGCATCCTGGAGACCTACCGCCTGTCACTGAGCTTGGCCTACGACAACTTCCAGGGACAGCAGGGCTTCCTCCATGCCAAGGCCAACCGGCAAGCCTTTCGGGCTGACCCGGATCTGCCGCTGCTGCTGTCATTGGAGCGGTGGGATGAAGCAACCCAAACCGCCGAGAAGGCGGATATCTTCCACCGGCGCACGGCGGGGGCCTTCCGTCGCATTGAGCGGTGCGAAACGGCGCAGGAGGCATTGCTCGCCTGCATCGTCGAAAAGGGCCGCGTCGTCGAGAACCGGATCGGGAAATTGCTCGGGAAACCGGGCGAGGAAGTGATGCAGGAACTCGAAGGGGATGGCTCGGTGTTCCTGGACCCGGCAACGGGCCGCTGGGAAACGGCGGATGCCTACCTCTCCGGTAACGTCCGCGACAAGCTGACGGTCGCCCGACTGGCAGGCCAGCGGTATCACGGCAACGCGCAGGCCTTGGAGGCGGTCATTCCCGCCGACTTGGCTCCGCACGAGATCGGGGCGCGTATCGGGTCCACCTGGATACCGGCCAGCGACTACGAGGCATTTCTGAACGAGACCCTGGAAGGTGATTCCAACCGGGTCGAGTTCGGCGCATTGGCCGGTGCCTGGAGCCTGGAACCCGACTGGCGGACAAGGTACTCCGTGGCGGCAACCCAGACCTACGGGACGGGGCGCGTCAACGCGGTGACACTGTTCGAGTTGGCGCTGAACCAGATGGTGCCGACGGTCTATGACCCCAGCCCACTGGATCGGGACAAGCGTTTGGTCAACCAGAAGGAGACCATCGCGGCGCGTGAAAAACAGCAGCAGCTCAAGGAAGGGTTTGTTGAATGGCTCTGGTCGGACGATGCTCGGGCGCAACGGCTGGCCCGGCTTTACAACGACCAGTTCAATGCGGTCGTGCAACGTCGCTACGATGGACAGCATCTGGTATTGCCGGGGTTCTCCCAGGTGTACCGGCTGCACGATCATCAACGGGACGCCGCCTGGCGCACCGTAGCGAGTGGGGTCAATACGCTTCTGGCCCACACAGTCGGAGCAGGCAAGACCCTCACTATGATCTGTGCCGGAATGGAACTCCGTCGGCTCGGCAAGGCAAGCAAACCCCTCTATGTGGTCCCGAATCACATGCTGGCCCAGTTTGCCGCCGAGTTTCTGCGGGCCTATCCGGGTGCCAACATCCTGATGGCCGGCAAGGAGGATCTGCAAGGCGACCGGCGCCGGTTGTTGCTCTCCCGGATCGCCACCGGCGACTGGGACGGGGTGCTCATGACCCACGCGAGTTTCGAGCGGATCAAGATGAGCGACGCGCACATGAAGGAGTACATCAAGGAAGAGATTGCGACCATCAGTGATGCGATCCTTGCCGCCAAGCAGGATCGCGGCAATCGCATCGTCAAGGAGCTGGCGCGGGCGAAGAAGTCCTGGGAGGCCAAGCTGGCCAAGCTGACCGGTAAGACCAAGAAGGACGATCTGCTGACCTTCGAGGAGCTGGGCATCGACTGGCTGTTTATAGACGAAGCTCATCTTTTCAAGAACCTATGGAAATTCACTAAGATGACGCGGGTCGCCGGGCTGCCCAACAGCAACTCGGAACGGGCCTTCGATATGTTCATCAAAACGCGCTACGTCATGGAGAAGCACGGCGGACGGGCGGGGGTGACCTTTGCCACAGGGACGCCGGTATCCAACAGCATGGCCGAGTTGTGGGTCATGCAGCGGTACTTGCAGCCCCGGACGCTGGAGAACCAACAGGTGGGCATGTTCGACACCTGGGCCGGCAACTTCGGCGAGTCGGTGACGGCATTGGAACTGGCCCCGGATGGTCGCGGCTACCGCATGCAGACCCGCTTTGCCAAGTTCGTCAATCTCCCTGAACTGATGTCCATGTTCGGCGAGGTGGCGGATATCCGCACGGCGGAGATGCTGAACCTGCCGGTGCCGAAGGCCCACAAGGAAACGGTCACGGCGCCCAACACGCCGGATCTGAAGCTCTACGTCCAATCCCTGGTGGAACGGGCGGAGGCGATCCGAAACGGCGAGGTGACTCCGAGCGAAGACAACATGCTGGCGGTGACCAATGACGGACGCAAGGCCGCCCTGGACATGCGGCTGGTGCGGGGTGATGCCTCCCACCCGGACCTGGAGACCTCCAAGGTCAATCTCTGCGCGCGCAAGGTGCAAGGGGTTTGGCAGGAAACAACCAAGGTGCGCGGCGCGCAGATCGTCTTCTGCGACCAGAGCACGCCGCACAGCGACGGACGGTTCAGTGTTTATCAAGACCTGCGTCACAAGCTGGTCGAGATGGGCGTACCGGCGGCGGAGATCGCCTTTATCCATGACTACGACAGCGATTCCGCCAAGGAGGAGCTGTTCAAGTCCGTGCGTGAGGGGCGTATCCGCATCCTGCTGGGCAGCACGGGGAAAATGGGGGTCGGGACCAACGTCCAGACCCGACTGGTGGCCCTACATCACCTGGACGCCCCCTGGCGTCCGTCCGACGTGGAGCAGCGGGAGGGCCGCATCATTCGCCAGGGCAACCTGAACGAGGAAGTGCGGATCTACCGGTATGTCACCGAGGGGTCGTTCGATTCGTACATTTGGCAGACGCTTGAGACCAAGGCGCGCTTCATCGCCCAGGTCATGCAGGGTGATAGCGGGATGCGCAGCGCCGAGGATGTTGAACTGGCCGCGCTGTCCTATGCCGAGGTGAAGGCACTGGCGTCGGGTAATCCCCTGGTGCTGGAAAAGGCGGGCGTCGATACCGAGCTGGCCAAGCTGTCGCTGCTCAAGTCCCAATGGGACCAGCAGCAATGGCGCAACCGGCAGGAACTGGCGACTTTACCCAGCCGCCTACAGCGGATGACGGGGCGAATCGCCGGCATCGAGGCCGACATTGCCGCTCGCGGCGATGTCTCCGGACCCCGCTTCGCCATGGAGGTGGAGGGTATTCGCTATCGGGACCGCGCCGAGGCCGGCAAGGCCATCATGCGAGCGCTGCAAGGCGTGCGCACGAGCGAGGAACGAGTAATCGGACGGATCGCCGGCCTTCAGGTTGGCGTACGCGCTTCCATTCTCAAAAATGGCGGCAAGCAACTGCTGCTCCTGGGCGATGCCGAGTATGAGGCCGGACGAGCAGAGACCGCGACAGGGATGGTCAAGGTGCTCGAAAACGCCCTGGGGCGAATGGGGGACGCGCTCAAAGAGGAACGCGCCCTCCTGGAACGAACGGAAAAGCGACTGGCCGATATCCAGACTGAAACCGCCAAGCCCTTCGAAAAGGCTGATCGGCTGGTCTGGCTGCGGCAACGTCAGCGGGAGATCGAGGGTGCCCTTGATCTGACCAAAGGCGAAATGGCGGCGGCAGAGGAAACGGAATCCGAAGCCGCTTGATTGAAACAGGATGGCGTCGCGTCCCTCTGGGGCGCTGCGCCATCAACCACAACCGAACCCTCCCCGCAAGGGGAGGTGTTCTTTCCTTCTTTGCTCAGCAAAACCGGCTTAAACCCGGTTATTCGGCGATCCGTTGCGGATTTTTGGCACTATCCTATTCCCCTTGGTCTTTGAACAACCTGCTCCCGAGCCGGCTATTCAAAGACACATGGTTTTTTGCCACCAGTGGCACTGGTAGCTGGCCAGCAATCCATCCAGCACAAACCCCGCCGCTTTCATGCGGCATTCAACAAAGAAGGAGCACCAATGAGCATTCTGCTCAACGCATTTTCCGCAAACATGGTTGCGGAGTTTCCATGTTCGGTGAAATTCACCGAAATTTCCGCCGAAACGGCGCGGATCAACCTCCTGCTTGCCGCCGAGGAAGTGGGAGAGGCGGAAATGATCCGCTCCGCAGTCGGGCATCCCGACACGGCTGCGGTGTTTGAATCGGTGCTTGGCGTGCCGGTCGAGTGCCGGCGCGAAACCATCACGCTCAAGGCCGGCGACGACGCAGTCGTCGGCCAGTACACCGGCCCTCGCCTCCCGGAGGGCTGCAAGGCCCTTCCCGAGGGGGCCGCGATCCGGTGGCTCTATGTCACCGTCTCTGCCGCGTAGGCAGAGTGATCGACAAGGAACCCGCCAGCTCGCCCGCTTGCTGACGGCCCATCACTGAACCTGGATACCTCCCCGAAAGGGGAGGTGTTCCTTCCTTGCCCCGCAAAACCGGCTTAAACCCGGTTATTCGGCGATCCGCGCCGGAAATAAACCCTTATCCTTATCCCTGATCGCTCTGAACAGCCCGTCTTGGTTGGCTGCTCAGAGATATCCGGTTTCCCGCCGAAAGGCCCCTGGTAGTTGGCCAGGTAAAACACCCAGCAGAAACCTTTGCCCATCCGGGAAACACTCCCGGCATGGGATCGGTGTTTCCCCACAACCGGAGAGACGCCATGAAAAAAAACCTGTTTGCCGCCTGGGAACAGGAGCAAAGCGCCCAGGCGAGGGGATTAGGACGGGAGTACCTGTCCTCGATCCTCTCTGTCGTCGCCATGAACGACACCATCGACGCCCGTCTTTTGATGGGTGCCGAGGGGGAGATCCTGAGCGTGGAGAGCCGCGCCAAGGGATGCCGTATGGAGTACCCCTTGAATCGGTATGACACCGAATTCAAGGCCCACTGGGCTTTGGACGACGCGGCCAACTGGCTGCAATCGGCCTGACCAAAACATCAAACCACCCGCCAGGGAGATCCTTTCTCCCGCACGGGACATCGGCTCTCCTTTTGGCACAAACCCCGAAGGAGGGGCCAATGGAAATTACTCTGAACAATGAGCAGGCGCTGTATGTCATGCGCCACTCCTATGGCTACACATGCCTGGGCTACGACAACGCCCTGCGCGAGACCCGCGCCTTGGCGGAACGTCTGGGTCATCCCGACATGGCTCCTTCCGACGCGGAGCGCGGCACGCTCTCCGTGATGGAAAAGCGCGAGCGGCTGTTCTCCCTTCTTGCCGCGAGCAAGAAGGACCTGGGGACCTGGTACGACCCGACAACCCCAGAGAAGGTGCGGAAAATCTTGGAGACCCTGCGCAAGCGGGGCGAAAAGGTCCGTATCTTTTACGGCGACTCCGAGTCCGGCCGGGACTGGCTGGAGGAGAACGACGCGCTTGGGCACATCGGACGCTCTACCGGCACCCTAAAGATCCCTCTGCTCGTCAGCGACGTATGCTGGACAGTAGCGTGGTGCGGATCATCCGCGCCCGAGATGGCAAGGAGATGTACCGGCACGCGCAGTACCACCAGCCGAAGTTTGAGGTGGTGCTCGGAGAACATCCCGAGATGGAGCGGTTCACGTCCGCTTCAAGAACGAAGGCGAGGCACATCTCTGGGTGGCCTTCATGATGGGCGCGACTTGCTGTTATCCGAGAGGGTAACGGTATGGACATAAGCTACTACGCGCTCCTGAAGCCTGTGGTACTGGGACACCTGACCCACTACCGACAGGATTTCGAAGAGCAGGACCGAACCGCTCTTCACGGCTTCCAAGGCCGGTTCCTGCTCGGAATGCGGGCGACCGGCACCAACCTCCTGAAATTCGACGGCCCGGAGCGTCCGGAAGCGACGTTCAGGGAAATAGTCGAATACTTCCTGTTTCGTGCCAACCAGCGGTTTTTGTATGGCGCGAACGGCAAGGTCAAGGAGATTCCCGAGGCCAAAGCCCGCGAGATATTCGAGAAGGCCTGCCGTGAAGGCATGACCTTCTTCGGCTGACCTAAATCCACCATAAACCCTACCGGGAGACACGCCCGGCAAGGGATCGTGTCTCCCAAGGAGACACCATGATAGCCACACAAAAAGATGCGAGACGGATCCTCGCAGCCCACTACCCTGGGCTCAAGATCCGTCTCACCACCCGGACCCAGATCGGGGTGCGCCCTGTCGTCGAGATGAGCATCGGACTTCCGACGCTGGTCTGGCGCAAGCTGGACATCGGCGCGGATTCCGCAGTACGGATCGGTCAACTAACCCCCGGCGGCGGTATTGACTGGGGATGGGATGCGTCATGACTGAGCTTCCCCAGAACATGGTCCGCGATCTCGCGGGCTCATACATCGTCCACGCTCCCCTGAGCGAAGACGACATCCTCAAGGCCGCCGACGCCATCCTGGCGGAGCGGTTCTTCCGGCCCGAAAGGGTTTCCAAGCCAGAGGACACCAAGCGCTTCCTGGTCCACAAGTTGGCCGCCAGGGAATATGAGGTGTTCGCGGTGATCTTTTTGGACGCCCAGCACCGGATCATCTCTTTCGAGGAGATGTTCCGCGGCACCATTGCCGCCTCCGGCGTTTACCCAAGGGAAGTGGTGAAGCGCGCCCTGGCGCACAACGCCTCGGCGCTGATCTTCGCCCACAACCACCCCTCCGGCTCGCCTGAGCCGAGTGCGGCGGACGGCAACATCACCAGGCGACTCAAAGACGCGCTGGCCCTGGTGGATGTCCGAGTTCTCGATCACATCGTGGTCGGCGGAACCGAAACAGTCTCGTTTGCGGAGAAAGGCCTGATCTAGGCCTGTTTCGTTTCAAGCACCCCCCTAAACATCGCCCAAGACGCTGCGTCTCGGGTCAGGAGAGACTCTATGAAACTCGAACTTTTCGCCTCCGTCTCGGAGGCTGCGGTGCCCTATACGCCCCGCGAGGGCGAAGAAGGATACGTGGTGGAATATACGCTCCCCTACACCCACCGGGTGCAGGTCGGCGTTTACGCCACCTCCGCCGGAGAAGCGGAGGCCAAGGCAGAGGCGGCCTTCAACGAATGCACTCTCTGGGACAACACCACTGAAATGCCTCTCCTCTATGATGACTTTGACGAGGAAGGCGATGCAGGCGAGCCGATGGTGTTCTCCGTGATTGCCAAGGGAGCGTTCCCGGAGGCCGAGGCGTCGGTGAAGGCAGTGGAACGCAACGAACGCGCACGCCTTGCGCTGACCGCTCTGGAAAACGGCAATATCGCCGAGGCCCTGCGCCTAGCGGAAGGAGGTCGCAATGCGGCAAGCATACGCAACCAGTGAACAGGTAAGGGACGCAGCGGTAGGGCGCTGGCTGGATATATTCCATGCCGTAAGCCCGTCGCTGCATCCCGCAGTCGATGCGGTGATGAGTGGGTCCCGTCGCCATGTGCCCTGTCCTGTACATAGTAGCCCGGACGGGTTCAGGTTTTTCGGGGACGTGAACAAGACAGGGATGGGTATATGCAGCACCTGCGGCACGCGCCAAGGGATTGCACTGATCCAGTGGGCCGAGGGACTGGACTACCTGTACGCCAAGGATCTGGTGGCCGAACAGGTCGGTCTCCTCCCGGATAACAGGTATGTGCCGCTGCTGCCAACAGAGCCGCGGTTGGTGCCGCCACCGGCTCCATCTCTGACACGGGATGAGGCGAACAAGCGAAGGGTGCGGATTCAGCGCATTCTGAGAACCAGCCTGGCCGTGGATGCACCAGAGGCCGAGCCCTTGCGGCGCTATCTGGCTACGCGTGGGCTGAGCACCAAGTCGCTCGACCCGAAGCAATTCCGGTATCACCCCGGCCTGCCCTACTACTCAGAGGAGGGCGAAAAGGTCGGCGTGTTTCCGGCCTTGCTGGCCGTGATGCGCAACCTCGACGGGATAGGCGTGACACTTCACAGGGCCTATCTCACTCCCGAAGGGGAAAAGCTGGACCGAAAGGTCTGCACATACGATGAGCTGGCCTACAGCTTATCGGGGTGCGCGGTCCCTCTGACGCGCCCAGGCAGGGTGTTGTCGGTAGGTGAGGGCGTGGAGACCATGCTGTCAGTAATGATGGCGACACGCATGCCCTGCTGGGCCGCAACCAGCACCTCGCTCCTTGCCAACCTGGAGCTTCCGGATGAGGTGCTGGAGGTGTGGATCTGGGCCGACAAGGACCGCTCTGAGGCGGGCGAAAAGGCCGCCATCAGCTTATGCGAACGCGCATGGGCGAGTGGCAAAAAGGCCAGAATCATTCTGCCGCCGGGTGAAATTCCCTACGGTCAGAAGTCGCTGGATTGGAACGATGTCTGGGTAACTTCTCGAAAGAGCGGCTTCCCGGTCGTGGACCCCGTGGTGCGACTTGCAGCCTAAAAATGTCCGAATAACCGCCTTAAAAGGCGTTATTCGGGAGTTTACAGCCTGAAAAAAGCTGTAGACTTTTTCCTAAACCTGCTCGGGGGAGACTGGCGAAAGCCAGTTTCTTCCGGGCCTTTCCAGAACGCTTTCAGCGAGAGAGTTTTCCGGAAAGCAACGGTTTTTTCCATGCTCTGCATGGGAAAGGAGTGACTTCCTTAAAGGTCCGTAGCACACGGCGCTACGTTAAAAATGCCAGTCCTTTG
>JAHJDE010000199.1 GCA_018812525.1 Gammaproteobacteria bacterium | reverse complement strand
GTAGATTGGAAGCCCGTCTTCACCGTCTTCTAGTCGGTTTGCAAATAGGGAACCAGCCTTCTTCTCCTGCCACTCCCCCGCATCCCGAAACTCGGGAAAGCGCAGTTTGGGCAGGGTTTCGCCTTCGGCGGGGAAAAGCTGCTGCATCAGCCCTTTTTTATGGGTCTTGAGCGTGTCGAGCTTTTTCGCCTCCAGGGTGAGCAGTTCGTCGAGTGAAGCGAGGCAGTCGGCGATTTTTTGTTGTTCTGGCTTGGATGGGTAGAAGGTTGGATACTCTTTCATCGAGCCAATGTCGCCTCTCGGCATCTTCACCCCCTTTGCCCCTTTCATCACATAGTCGATGAAAGCGTCATTTTTGAGCAAGAAGGAAAAATACTGCGGGAGCAATCGCTGCTGTGCTCTTATAACAATTACGTCATTCGATGCGCCGCCTTTTTTATCTGCAACCCATACCTTTTTCAAATATGGCCGAATGTTGGAGAGCAGCGTGTCATGGTGTCTAAAACTGGTGACTGCTCCTGTTGTTGGAAGTTTTGAAGCACGAACGACCCCACCGTAGTCTTGGAGGATATTTTCGGTGCTGACGTAGTTTTCTAACGCGACTTGTTCGACAGAAATTTTCTCGTTTACAAAAACCGCAACCTTTCCGAGTTCGTCTGCCTTCCACTCCCCCCCCACCCGAAACGCAGGAAAGCGCAGCTTGGGCACCAATCCGCGTTTTTCCGTCTTATTACTCATACGCCCCCAGCCCTGAAATCTCGCGTCCCTGGGCGAGTTTGTGCAGCAGCGGGATGAGGTCGTCCATCAGCGCCAGTTCCCATGGTTTATCGACAATCCAAATGAGCGCAAACGCTTTCCCGGATGCGGGCAATAGCTGCATCCGTCAGCATGCCAATCCGTTGAATGACCAGCGACTGATTCAAGGTCACCAATTTGTCAGGGCGAACAAAACTCCTTTTGGGCAGTAAACCGATACTGAAATCCGCTTGCTCCAAAACCAAGGCGCCTTCGTAACCGGGTTGCGAGGTTATTTGCGCGGCCAAGAAATCTCCTTGTATGTTTGCCGCTTTCAGGATTAGTACTGGGCGTTTTTTATGCGCGGATAGGTCGCTGAACGGAAAGGGCAATAAAACCACATCAGATGGCTGGTACATCGTTCCATACCTCATCTTCGGCGTTATCCCAATCCGCAAGGGAATCGGCTTGGGCAAGCATGAGATTCCGCCATTCCTGAGATTCTTCGCGCTGCCGTAAAAACAAGACAAAATCCAGGACCTCTTGCACCAGTGCTTCGGGCATGGGTTTAACGGTCTGATAAACCTGTTCGGCAAGATTCATAACTGCACCTCAAATAGTATATTGATGGTTCCCACGCTGGAGCGTGGGAACCCTCGGCAGGGTGTTTATCCCGGATTTTCCATTAGCCGATTAGTCATGCCAACAGCCGTTCGTGGTGAGCCCTTCGGCTTCGCTCAGGAGAGCCTTGTCGAACCGTGAACGGCCCTTCGACAAGCTCAGGGCGAACGGTTTCCAGGCTAATGGAAAATCCGGGTTTATTGCTCATACGCGCTTAGCCCCGAAATCTCCCGCCCCTGGGCGAGTTTGTGCAGCAGCGGGATGAGGTCTTCCATCAACGCCAGTTCGGCCTGGGTGCGGGCCTTCCAGCCCAGTTCCAGCGGGGCCAGCAAGTCATTTAATTGCTCGCCGTCGAAGATCATGCGGCGCAGGATGGCGTCCACGAAGGCTTGCAGGGCGGCGGATTCCAGGCGGTGTTTGGCGGCCACTTCGGCGATGGCCTGGGTGGTTTTGGCGACCCTGTATTGGGCGTATTCCTCGCGGACGCCCTGCAGGGTGTGGGATTTGCTGGTGTCGAGGCCATCGATGTATTCGGTGAGGGCGTCCCGGTCGTCGATGAGCTTGGCATCGGACTGAATCAAGCCGATCAACTCGGCGCGGCTCATCCGCTGCTTGCCCGGCGTCTGGCTGGCGTAGCGGGTGATGAGGGCCATGATGTAGTCGTAATCGATGAGGCTTGATGCAAAAAGTACGAACTCGAAATCGAGCTGCTGCACTTCTTCCGGGGTGCTGTCGCCGCCCTTGTCCTGTTTGTCCTTCAGGCGCTGGGCGGTGTCGAGATACACGCCCTTGAAGCCCTGCAACTGCTCCTTGGGCAGGATCTGCTCGATGGCTTGCCGGTTGTCGTCGGTGAGGTCGGTGTATTGGTCAAGCTGGGTCTTGAGGCGCTGTACCTCTTTGAAGAGGTTGATGAACTGACCGCGCGCGGCATCGCCCTTGAGCTTGGGCACGTCGTCGGGGGTGTTGGCCAGCCCTTGCGATTGCATGAAGTCGCTCAAGCGTTGCATGGTGGCTTGCAGTTTGTCGATGACCACCGGGGCCTTGTCCACCAGCCAGATTTCCTTGGCGGGCTTGCTGGTCTGGCCGGAGAAGAGGCCGATGGCGGTATCGACGGCCTCTTGTTGCTGGCGGAAGTCGAGGATGTTGCCGTAGGGCTTGGTGTCGTTGAGCACGCGGTTGGTGCGCGAAAACGCCTGGATCAGGCCGTGGAACTTGAGGTTCTTATCGACGTAGAGGGTATTGAGGTATTTGGAATCGAAGCCGGTGAGCAGCATGTCCACCACAAGGGTGATGTCGATGTAGCTGGAGCTTCCAGCTCCAGCGCTTGAAGAAGGGAGCTGGAAGCTCCCGCTACGCCATTGCTGATCCTTGATGCGCTTTTGCACGTCCTGATAGTAGAGGTCGAATTCGCCGATGCCATGGTTGCTGCCGTACTGGGCGTTATAGTCGGCGATGATGGCCTTGAGGGCTTCTTTCTTTTTATCCGGTTCCTGCTCGTTGTCGGCCTTTTCCTGCGGCAGGTCTTCCTGAATCTGCTGCACGTCCTTGTTGCCTTCGGCGGGCGGGGAGAAGACGCAGGCGATGTTGAGCGGCTGAAATTCAGGGTCGTTCGCCCGTTTCTCCGCCTGCACGGTCTTGAACAGGGCGTGGTATTCGATGGCGTCGTTGATGGAGGCGGTGGCCAGCACGGCGTTGAATTTGCGTCCGGCGGTGGCGGCGTCGTGCTTGGCGAGGATCGCTTCGACGATGGCGCGCTTGGCCACAGTGGTGGGAGCTTCCAGCTCCCTTCTTGAAACATCCTTGGAGCTGGAAGCTCCGGCTACTTTGCTGGAAGCTCCCGCTACTTTGCTGGAAGCTCGGGCTACTTTTGGATTCTCCTGGATGTAACGACGAATGGCCTCCATGGCACGCTCGTGACGAACGATGTGGTCGTAGGACTCATGCTGCCAAAAGGGCCCCGTTTTTCCCAGGCGCTTATTGATTTTATTGGCGGTGAATGATTTCCAGGAATGCGTGATATCAGGCAATCCATGACCATTGATCGGCTTGACCAAAACATGGACATGGTTGGGCATGATGACGAACTCGTCCAGGACATACCGCTGTCCTTCAAAGTGCTGAAGCGCGTCACGAACAATTTTGGCGTTAACTTCATCACGCAGGACACATGAGCCACTGCCCGCATTCAGCAGGGCTTCGTAGCGGTCGGAGAAGAGGCGGTGATACTCGGCGAGTTCGGTGGGACTGAGGTTGTCAAGGTCATGGGTTTGCTTCCAGTGTTCGCGTTCTTCTTTAAGTTCCGCTACAACAGCCAGAGGTAGCGCATCGGCGAGTCGAAAGGTCACGAAATACCAAACCGAACCCTGCTCCCAGTGGGGAAGGTTAGCGCCGGCGTGGATTTCGATCTCGGTCGATGGGTTGAAGTATTCCCAGGTGGTGGGAGCTTCCAGCTCCCTTTTTGAAACATCCTGGGAGCTAGAAGCTCCGACTACTTTTGAAAAATCTTTGGAGCTGGAAGCTCCGGCTACTTTGTAGTAATCCACATGGAAGCGCAGGACGTTGCGGTCTTCGATGGCGTGGGTGATGGTGTAGGCGTGCAGTTGCTGCTGAAAGATGTCCGCCGTGGTCTTGTAGCTCGCCTGCTGGCCTTCGATCTGCTGGGCGCTGGCGTTCTGCTCGAAGATAGGTGTGCCGGTGAAGCCGAAGAGCTGTGCGTTGGGGAAAAACGCCTTGATGCCCTGGTGGTTCTCGCCGAATTGCGAGCGGTGGCATTCGTCGAAGATGAAGACCATGCTCTGGTGGCGTAGCGGTTCCAGGCGTTCCTTGTAGTTGCGCTTGTTCGTGCCGTCGAGCGCGAGGCCGAGCTTCTGGATGGTGGTGACGATGACCTTGTCGGCATAGTCGTCGGAAAGCAGGCGCCGCACCAGGGTTTCGGTGTTGGTGTTCTCCTCGACGCAGCCTTCCTGGAATTTGTTGAATTCCTCCCGCGTCTGCCGGTCCAGGTCCTTGCGATCCACCACGAACAGGCATTTGTCGATGTCCGGGTTGTCCTTGAGCAGGGTGGAGGCCTTGAAGGAGGTGAGCGTCTTGCCGCTGCCGGTGGTGTGCCAGATGTAGCCGTTTCCGCAGTGCTGGTGGATGCAATCGACCATCGCCTTTACGGCATAGATTTGATACGGCCGCATCATCATCAGCTTTTGCTCGCTGGCCACCAGCACCATGTAGCGACTGATCATCTCGCCCAGCGAGCACTTGGCGAGGAAGGCATCGGCGAAGCTGTCCAGATGGGTGATCTTGGCGTTGTCCACGTCCGCGAACTGGTAGAGCGGCAGGAAGCGCTCGTCGGCGTTGAAGCTGAAGTGGCGGCTGTTGTTGTTGGCGAAGTACCAGGTGTCGCTGCGGTTGCTGACGATGAAGAGTTGCAGGAAGCAAAGCAGGGTCTTGCTGTAGCCGTTGCCGGGGTCGTTCTTGTAATCGACGATCTGCTGCATGGCCCGGCGCGGGCTGATTTGCAGCGTTTTCAGCTCGATCTGAACGGCGGGAATGCCGTTGATGAGCAGGATCACGTCAAAACGGTGGTGGCTGTAGTCGGTGCTGATACGCAGTTGATTGACCACCTCGAAGCTGTTCTTGCACCAGTCCTTGAGGTTGACCAGGGTGTAGTAGAGCGGTGTGCCGTCGTCGCGCTCGAAGCTGTTGCGCTCGCGCAGGTGTTTGGCGGCGGCGAAGACATCGGGGGTAATGATCTGGTCCAGCAGGCGGTGAAATTCGCTGTCGGTCAGGTGGATGCGGTTGAGGGTCTCAAAGTGCTGGCGGAAATTCTGCTCCAGCGCGGCGCGGTCGCGGATGTCCGGGCGGTAGCTGTATTTGAGGTCGCCCAGTTTTTCGATCAGCGATTGTTCGATTTCTTGCTCAGTCATCGGGGACAGTCTGCATTCTGGAAATTGATCTTATTGGAGGAACTTGCAAAATGGCCATCCTGGCCATTTTGCAAGGCGAAAACGAAAAATGCGATTTTTCGTTTTCTTCATTTTCAATGGCTTAGGCCATTGAAAATGGCGGTTCATCCCTGAACCGCAAGAGGTTATTGCAGTTTTGCAAGAACCTCATTGGCGTATGAGTAGGGTGATTTTCCATAAACAGAACCAGCCGTATCCCTGTTTCTTCAACAGGGCCTGTACTGAAACGCCTACTTCGCTGTTGCTGATAGCAGTATCAGTGGATACCCCATCCGCCCCTGTATTGCTGTTGCAGCAAGGCTATACCTAGGTTGTCATGTTGACAACGATGGTGGCACTTGCTGACAGGGCCATATCATCTAACGCCCTGACCATCTGGGAAGACGTGGTGGGGCGGGCTCAGCCCGATCTACCCGTTCTTGGAAGTTAGGCGTCGAGCAAGAATAACTTGAGCAATATTGTCCAACTTCCCGGACAGCTCCTTAGATGACGTTGTCCTGAGGGGGGCGGAGCAACCGGCGAGCGCGACGGCGATGATACGCGACCCCGGCCAAGTGGTTTAGTAAAGGCCTTAGGCGATTTCTGTCAATTAATATCCCATCTTGCTTGTCTTTTCGCCCCCCTGCGGCGATGCCCATGACGAAGGTGAACCAGTGCGCCTCCTGGAGCAGGCCCAGCCATTGCACCGCCATCCATTCCGCCGCACCGGTCTGCCAGAGACAGAAGCCGATCGACATGGCGCCGGAGAACGGCGCCTTAACGCAACGCCCGCAAGGCCGCGATGCGCTCTTCCAGCGGCGGATGGGTCATGAACAGGCGCTTCAGGCCGCTCGCGCCACCGCCGGCGATGCCGAAGGCCGCCATCTTGTCCGGCAGCGGCGCGGGATGCAGCGCGTTGAGGCGCTCCAGCGCGGCGATCATGTGGTGCTTGCCGGCCAGGGTGGCGCCGCCGCTGTCGGCGATGAATTCGCGCCGGCGCGAGAACCACATGACGATCATCGAGGCGAGCACGCCCAGCACCAGTTCGGCGATGATCATGGTGACGAAGAACGCCGGGCCGGTGCCGCGTTCGGTCTTGAACACCACCTTGTCCACCACATAGCCGATGACGCGGGACAGGAACATGACGAAGGTGTTCACCACGCCCTGAATCAGGGCCAGGGTCACCATGTCGCCGTTGGCGGCATGAGACACCTCATGGCCCAGCACCGCTTCCGCCTCCTCGCGCGTCATCCGTTGCAGAAGACCGGTGGAGACGGCGATGAGCGAGCTGTTCTTGCTCATGCCGGTGGCAAAGGCGTTGACGTCGGGCGATTCGTAAATTCCGACTTCCGGCATCTTGATGCCCGCTTGCGCCGCGTATTTCCGGATCGTTTCCACCAGCCAGAACTCGGTCGAGTTGGACGGCGCCTCGATCACCTGCACGCCCATCGACTTCTTCACCATCCACTTGGAAATGGCCAGCGAGATGAACGAACCGCCGAAGCCCATCACCGCCGCGAAAATCAGCAGCGAGGTCAGGTTGAGGCCCTGTTCGTTGAGGTAAGGCTCCACGCCCAGAAGGCGCATGGTGACCGACAGCACCAGGACGATGGCCATGTTGGTGGCGAGGAAGAGCAGGATGCGTTTCATGGACGGGTTCTCCTTGAGGTTTCTATTCGATTCAGTGGTCGGCGGATTTGGTCAGTCGGTCCATCAGCGCGAACAGCACGCCGGAGACGACGAAGGCCATGTGCAGGCCGACCTTCCAGGCCAGTTGCTCATTGGTATAGGCCTCGATGTTGACGAAGGCCTTGAGCAGTTCGATACCTGAGATGGCGACGATGGAGCCGATGACCTTGATCTTCAGGTCGGAGAAGCTGACATGCCCCATCCAGTCGGGCCGGTCCTCATGGTTGCCGGTGTTGATCTTGGAGACGAAGTTCTCGTAGCCGGCGAAGACGATGATGATCAGCAGGTTGGCCACCAGCGCCACATCCACCAGGGTGAGCACGCCCACCATGACCTGGGTGCCCTCGCCGCTGATCACTACCGGCAACAGGTTGAAGAATTCCTTGGCAAACTTGAGCAGCAGGAGCGCGATGGCGCCCACCAGGCCGAGATAGAACGGCGCCAACAGCCAGCGGCTCGCGAAGATGAAGCGTTCGAGAAAGTGTTCAATTTTTTTCATAAATCAACTCGAAAGGGTTGAAACGGGACGGGGGTAGGATCGGGATTCAAAATCAACGGACCATCATCAAGATAAATACTTCAACTTTCACAGCCTCTCAGTCCGTCCCCTCCTGCTCAGTGGGCAGGTCGGGCGCGAATTCCCGCTGTCGCGCCAGGCGTCGCGCCAAAGTGCGGCCGGCACGTTCGGCCGCGCGATCGATGGCGACATAGAGATCGGCCTCGGTATCCTCGATCACCACCGCCGGCGCGGCCTTCAGCCGCACTTCGATGAGGCAGCGTTTGTCGGCGCCGCCGCGTGGACCATTGATATCGGACAGGCGCACGCTGACCCGGGTGATGTACTCGTCGCCATGATTCAAGCCATAAGCCAGACGCTTCATGAGGTAATCACGGAGACCGTCCGTGAGGGGAAATCCCTGGCTTTGAATATCTATTTGCATGGCCGTTTCCTTTACAGGGCTGAATAAGGCGCCATCCTACGGACATTGGTTGGTAAGAGGAATTCGAATTATCATGATGCGTAATTCGTATTTATCGATTCGTCATAGGCCCTTCATGCTCAATTTCAAACACCTCCATTATTTCTTTGCCGTGGCCAAGGCCGGGGCGGTCAATCGCGCCGCGGAAAAGCTCCATCTCACGCCGCAGACGCTGTCCGGCCAGTTGACGCTATTCGAGCAAAGGTTGGGGGTGTCGCTGTTCCGCCGTACCGGGCGGCGGCTGGAACTGACCGATACCGGGCGTCTGGTCCTGTCCTATGCCGAGGAACTGTTTCAGGTGAGCGCGGAACTGGAGGAAGCCCTGCGCGGCCACCCCGAGGAAAAAGCCTTTCCGTTCCGGGTGGGCATCGCTGATGTGGTGCCCAAGTCCATCACTCACCGTTTGCTCGCCCCGGCGCTATCCTTGCCGGAGCCGGTTCGCCTGGTGTGCCGGGAAGACCGGCTCGACCGCCTGTTAGGAGAACTGGCCGTACATCGCCTGGACATGGTGCTGGCCGACCGCCCGATGCCGCCGGGCATGGACGTGAAAGGCTACAGCCACCCCCTGGGCGAATGCGGTGTTGCCTTCTTCGCTACGGCCGATCTCGCTGCACGCCTCGTCGGCGGGTTTCCCGAGATGCTCGACGGCGCGCCCCTGCTCATGCCCGGCGAGGACAGCGCCCTGCGCGCACCGCTGATACGTTGGCTGGAACGCTGCCAACTGCGCCCACGCATCGTCGGCGAATTCGACGACAGCGCGCTGATGAAGGCCTTCGGCAAGGCCGGCAGCGGCCTGTTTCCCGCACCCGCAGCCATCGGGGAGGAGGTGGAGAATCAGTACGGCGTGGTTCGGCTGGGCGAAACCCCTGAACTGCGCGAGCGCTTTTTCGCCATTTCGGTAGAACGACAGATCAGCCACCCGGCTGTGCGCGCGGTCAGCGAGGGCGCGCGCTACGGCTTGTTTGGTGGAGATGCCGAAGGTTAGGAACTGTCCGGGAATAACTTGTACATCTCGCATCTCATCTTCAGGCCCTCTTTGGCCGATCTTCAATCGATCTCTTTTCGCGGCAGAGCCGCTCCCACGGCGGTGGGAGCGGCTCTGCCGCGAAAATAGGCGGTTTTGCTCAATCAGATCGACCAAATCCGACCTAAATCTGAGCGCGATATTGTCCAAGTTATTTCCGGACAGCTCCTAACCCTTCAGATTGCCCAAAAAGCCGGGCGATCTGAAGGGTTACCCGAAGAGGAACTTGCAAAATGGCCTTCCTGGCCATTTTGCAAGACGAAAACGAAAAATGCGATTTTTCGTTTTCTTCATTTTCAATGGCTTAGGCCATTGAAAATGGCGGTTCATCCCTGAACCGCAAGAGGTTCTTGCAGTTTT
>JAHJDE010000198.1 GCA_018812525.1 Gammaproteobacteria bacterium | reverse complement strand
GCGCCCGTTATCGTCTACCCAAAAGGAATTTTTGCAAGCACTGAAAGTTCCAGAGAATTGTTTTATCGATAGCCGATAGTATCTTCTTTTTTGGGGAATTTAATTCGAGATCTTCACGAGGGATGGGTGCGGAATGTAAGGCGAAAGGCGACCCGCGACTGCATAGCCACGCGGGGCAATGGTCATGGACTGCCCAAATCCTCTTTGGATGGGGCGTTCGAGACCGTATTTCCCAAGCGGCCGCCGCGTTCGTTGCAGCGCAAGCTCTCTCTGCAAGGCGGGGAGCAGCTTGATGCCCTGGGGGTCATCAAGCGCCGCGCCGGCTCCATCGACCAATTTACCGCCTACTCCCGCATCGTGGCCGAGGGTTGGATCGAACGGCTCAGGGACGATCAAATCACCCGGATCGCCCAGCGCTACGAGCCCCTGGTCGGATTGGGCCTAGCCACCCGCGTCAGTGGCAACGGCGGTATTTATGGGCGCCTGCCCTATGACGCCCAGCTCCTTCACGACTTCCGCCTCGCCAATGCCCTATCGCAAGGCGGTAGTGACCCGGACGGCTTGCAGGCAGACGAGGCGACGGCGCTGAGCCAACTCCACAAGACCCTGCAAGCGATTGGCAAGGAGCCCGGCCGTCTGGGCGACCCCTGCGGTCATCCCGTGCCCTATGGGGTGATCCTGCAAGCGGATGGTGATCGCATGGGCGCCTTGATACAGGAGGCCACAACGGTGGAACAGTCCCGCGCCATCTCCCGAGCCTTGCAAGGCTTTGCCGCCTCGGTGCGCGGCATCGTCCGCCACTATCGCGGCCATGCCATCTATGCCGGAGGCGATGATGTTCTGGCCCTGCTGCCCCTGGGTACCGCCGTGGCTGCGGCAAAGAAACTGAGCGAGGACTTCGCCAGCGCGATGAGGGACATAGCCCAGCAGCTCGGGTGCGCCGAAGGCGAGTACCCGACTCTCTCGGTAGGTCTAGGGGTCGGCCACCTGGTAGAGCCCCTTGGCGCCTTGCGGCAGCGCGCTCTGCTGGCTGAAAGGCTGGCCAAGGGCGATGCTCTGCCCGAAGGCCGGAGAAGAAACGCCTTGGGGATCATCCTCGGCATCCGCTCCGGCGGAGAAATCGAGTGGCGAGCGCAATGGCGGGATTATGAGGCACTGGCGGAACTGGACGCGTTCATCGCCGCCTACGCCGAAAAGCAGCTGCCGAGTCGTGTTGCCTACGATTTGCGTGATATCGCCCTGCGCTTGCGATGGCTAACGGATGACAGCGAGACCAGCCGTGGCATGCGCCGGGCAGAGGTGGCGCGCATGCTGGACCGTGCCCGCGCCCAAGGGGATACGGCGCTTGACCCGGCGATCAAAGAGCGGTTGCTACGGCGCAGCCAGGAGACGCCCCTGGCAAATCTGGCCGATACACTCGTCATTGCCCGTTGGCTGGCGGCACGTACCCGAAACGAAGTGGAGAATCAGTAATGGGCAAGCCTCACAACAAATCCCATAAACAGGGGAAAGGGCATTTCAAACCAAGGCCGCACGCAGCCAACCTCCCCCTGGGGAAGGCGTCCGGCCCGGAGGGGAGGAACGATGGGGTGGATGCGAGCAAGGTTATTCGCATTGATCCCCTCGCCCCGCTGATTCTGCGTTCCGGCCGCCCATTCGATGGCCAGGCGGGCTGCGATCCCGCCCGCCTGCCACTGCCCTCGACCCTGGCCGGGAGCCTGCGCACTGCCTGGGCTCGCGCCAATGACAAGGCCTTCTCGCCCGATCTCTTCCCGTTGTCCGTGACCGGTCCGCTGCTGCTGCGCGGCCAAACCCTGTTGCTGCCGAAACCCGCCGATGCCCTCTATTTTGGGCATGGCGAGCAGACCAGGCTGCTCAAGGCCATGCCCAAGCCGTTCGATCCGGGTTGCGGCGCCGATCTGCCCGATGGGCTGCTCCCAGTAATACTTGAGGAACCGGTGGCGGGAAAGCCTGGCGGTGGTCCCGCCTGGTGGGCTATGGACGACTGGTTGCATTTTCGGGGCGATACCCTTGCAGACCGGGAAGGGCTGCGTCAACGGGGCTGGAGTCCGCCTGCGGGAGACCGCCGCACCCATGTCGCCATCGACGCCAAGTCCGGGGCGGCGGAGGAGGGGCGCCTCTTCCAGACGGAAGGGATGGATCTTGCCGAGGGCCTGGACAGAGAAGGTAATTCCTCCCCCGCCATTCAGCTCTTGGCCCGTTTCGATGAACCCCTGGGACCCTCCCTCATCCATTTGGGTGGTGAACGCCGCCTGGCGGCCATCGCGCCCCATGAGGGGAAATGGCCCAGCCCGCCGCCGGGCTGGCTGAAGGCCATCTCCCAACGGGGCGGCCTTAGCCTGACGCTGATCACGCCGGGATTGTTCACGGGCGGCTACCGGCCTGGCTGGCTCGATAAGGATCTTTGCGGCAGCCCGCCCGGTCTCCCGGAGCTGAGGCTCCGGCTGCGCGCCGTTGCCTGCGAACGCTGGCAGCCCCATTCCGGCTGGGATCTGGCAAGCCAGCAACCCCGCACTACCCGCAAGCTGATCCCGGCCGGGGCCGTCTATTGGTTCGCGTTGTTGGAGGGGGCGGAGACAGCCGACTTGGAAAGGCTGTGGCTTGGTTCCCTCTGTGATCTGGAGCAAGACCGCCGCGATGGCTTTGGCCTCGCCCTGCCCGCCGCCTGGCAACTGGCAACTACGAATTGAAGCCCAAGGAGACAATTTCATGCACGCCAACCTCTATCATCTGCACGCGCTCTCGGCCCTCCATTGCGGGATAGGCCAAACTGTCGGCATCGTTGACCTGCCCATCGCCCGCGCCCGCGCCACGCACCTGCCCATTGTCCCCGGCTCCTCCTTGCGTGGCGTCCTGCGCGCCAGCCTGGAAGGCAGCAACGAGGCTGCGGCGCGGACCCTGTTCGGTCCCCGCGCCATCAGTGGCAGCGAGGGCGCCTTCGCCGGTGCGCTCGCCGTGGGTGACGCCCATCTGCTGCTGCTGCCGGTTCGCGCCCTCAGCGGCATCCTCTGCTATGTTACCGCCCCCTTCGTCCTCAACCGATATGCCCAGGACATCGCTCGCGCTGGGTCAGCCCCGCCGGCCAAGATCAAGCTCAACGGCCAACAGGCGCGAGTGACGACAGGATCGGTCAATCTGAACCGGGGCAAACTGGTCCTGGAGGACCTCGACCTCGACGCGGCTCCCGATCCAAACCTGGACGCCTGGGCCAGGCATATCGCCGAGGCGGTCCACGCCGGAGATGCCGCCGCCCAGGATGATCTGATCCAGCGCCTCGCATTGGTCCCCGATGACATTTTCGCCTTTCTGGCCGAGACGGCCACCGAGATCCGCACCCGCATCGCCATCGACCCGGGCACCGGCACGGTGAAACGCGGGGCGCTCTGGTATGAAGAGAACCTGCCCGCCGAGACCGTTCTCTGGGGCATCTATGCCCTCAGCCCCTCCAACAACAAGGAAGATCAGGGCAACGCGCAAGCCCTGGGCCAGGCCCTGCCTCCCAGCGGCGTCCTGCTGCAACTGGGAGGCAAGGCCGGCGTCGGCCGGGGTCTTTGCCGGCTGCTACGCCAGGAGGTGCGCCATGCCTGAGTTGCGCGCCCACAAGATCGCCCGGGCCGCTTACGAGCGCGTGACCGCCCACAGCGGAAGCAGTGAAGGATTCCGAAAAAAGTATGCCGCCTTGGCCCACAAGCTTCCGGGCATGATCCTGCAAAACGGCCTGGCCCAGGCAACGGGCTTTCTCTTGGCCAAGGGCAAGGAGGAACACCGGGCCGTTTTAACGGACCTGGCGGGACTGTTGCGCGCCATCGGCGCGACCAATAGCTCCGATCCCGATCAGCTTCACCGAAGTATCATCGACGCAGACCTTGAACAGACCCTGCTACTCACCCGCCGGGCGCTGGAGGCGACCGGCTGGATGAAACGCTATATCCAGGGGGCGCTGGGCCTGAGCGCCACGGGTGAATCCATCGATAGCGGGGAGGCCCGGCCATGACCATGACACCCTTGATGCGCCGTGCTTTAGAGCCCCTTTATCGGGACGCGGGCAATGCCCATCCCGGCCTGCTCATTCAGCGGGGCCTTCCAAGGCACGACAAGGATAATCCCAAAGAAAAGAATGATCACATCGCCCGGATCTGCCAAATCGGGCACGATCACTTCTACCAGCACGCCTATGAACGCTGGCAACGCCACACCCAGGACAGGATGCGTTTTGCCCAACTGGCAATGAAGGTCGAGACCCGGCTCTTCATCGGCCTGACCGCCGGCGGCATGCTGGAGACCGGGTGCGCCATCCATCACAGCTATGGCATGCCCTTTATCCCCGGCAGCAGCATCAAGGGGGTCGTCAGTCACCATGTGCGAGGGACACCCTTTTGCCAAAAACGTCCCGAGGCCCGCGCCCTGCTCTTTGGGGCGGACGCCGACCCGGACAGTGACCATCCCGAGGGCCGTTCCGGCATTCTTATCTTCCACGATGCCTGGTGGAAGCCCGGCTCGGCGGAGACGCCGTCCGCGCAGGAAGTCGTCACCACCCATCATCCCGCCTACTACGGGGAATCTGGCGCCAAACCGGCCACGGACTTCGACAGCCCGGTGCCCAATGGCCAGATCGCCGTGCGCGGCAGTTTCCTCTTCACCCTGGAAGGTCCGCCCGGTTGGATCGATCTGGGCCGCGATATGCTGCAAGAAGCCCTGACCCGGCAAGGCATTGGCGCCAAGACCCGCGGAGGTTATGGGTTCATGGTTGAGGAGACCCATACTGAACCCGCCGTAGCCCTGCCCCCATGGCTGGCGGAAAACCTGCAAAAGATCCGAAGCGCTAACAGGGAGCCTAATCTCGACAATGTCTGGCGCGGGAAGGGCCTGGCCCAGTCCTGGCAGCAGATTGAAGACCCCGCCCTCAAGACGGCGGTGCTAGCAGCGATCAAGGCCCATTGGCAGCGCCGGGACTGGTGGGATGCACCGCAGGGAAACGCGGCCAAAAAGGCCAAGGCCATCTACCAGGACACGGAACAATGAAAGACTGGCTGCACGATCTTTGGAATGTCCTGACGTTATCCCTCCCCGTTTTGCTGATGGTCTTTGGCGGCGGAACGGTTTCCGATTCGGTCTACTCGGTGCTCACCGGGGAAAAAGCCCTGGGTACGATGGCCATGGCCATCCTTGTCGGGCTGGCGTCGTATTTCATCGCGGCCGGCTGGATTTACTGGATAAGGAAAAGCTACCTCCCCGTGCGCACCCTGGGCCGAATCCACCACATCCTACCCCGCAAGGGTCTGGTGGCCTTTGTCTCGCCAAGGAACTTCGATCTGAATGGACTCCATATATCCAGTCGAGGCTTGAGCTCCACCTTGGCGGGTAATCTTGCCCAGGATGTCCTGGCCACCCAAGTGGACGGCAAGCCCCTGGTATGGAACTGGCAGCAACTGTTGCGGGCAGTGCAGCCCCACGCCACTACCTTGCAGGAGATTCATCTGATCGGCTCGGCTGACGATAACGGATCTCATGGTCAGTTGGGCGAGTGTGCCGAGTTTCTCCGGGTTTATTTGGAAGATGGGTGCCGAATCCTGCCCTGTTCGACCTCAGTGGATTTTGAGGACATCGACGCACTGGCGGATGTGCTCCATCGAATCCTGAAGAAGATCAAAGCGGGCCGGTCCGATTACAAAGAAATCATGATCGACGCCACCGGCGGCATGAAGACCACCAGCATCGCCGCCGCCATGGTGACGCTGAACAATCCGAGCTTGCATTTTCAATATGTACCCACGTTCGGCAGGACGGGACAACCCATCGCCTTCAACGTGGTTGCCGAAAGCCAGCCGGAGATCGAGGTCTGAGCATGCCCACTCTGTATCTCCTCAACACCCCGGTGCTGACCGGATACGGCGACTACCGTTTCAGTGGTCCCTTGGGTCTCGACCAAGCCAAGGCGCTGATCGGTCAGGGTTACAGCTCCGCCATCGGACACCGGGGGGCGGCCGATTTTCTGGGAGGACTGCTAGGGCAGCCCATCCCCGCCAACCGCGTCGCCATCGCCATGCAGCCGGGTGACCGCGCCCTGGTGCTACGGGTGAAGGAGCGGTTGCCAGAGGGGGTGGTGCTGGACGCGGCCCAGATCGCCGCCATTGCCTACGAATTGGCCCTTTTGGAGCGGCTCTCATGAGCGCGCCGATCTATCCGGAGCACCTCTGTCTGGTCTCCAACCAGCCGGCGCCCAGCCTGGCCCCCTTGATCGCACTCCGGCTGATCGCACCCCAGGCTACCCAGGAGACCGACCATGACCCTGTTGGAACAACTGCTGGCAGACGACACCCTGTTCGAGGGGTGGGAGCGAGTACGCAAGAATCAGGGCATGGCCGGCAGCGATGGCCAGACCATCGAACACTTCGGCCGCAACCTCTTCAGCCGGCTTCTCGACCTCAAGGAGCATGTGAGGCGCAAGAGCTATCAACCCCAACCCCTGCTGGAATTCCACATTACCAAGCCCAGTGGCGGCCAGAGGCGGCTGGCCGTGCCCGCTGTGCGCGACCGCGTCTTGCAGAGCGCAGCCTGCATCATCCTTACCCCCATCCTGGAGCGGGAGTTCCAAGAACAGTCTTTCGCTTATAGGGTGGGGCGTTCCGTGCCCATGGCCGTGGCCCGCGTTGCCTGGTATCGGGACCAGGGCTATCAGTGGGTGGTGGATGCCGATATCCAGAGCTTCTTCGACAATATCGATCACAAGCTACTGATCGGCATGCTGCGCGCCAACTTGGGGGGCGACCACAGCCTGCTGCCGCTGATCGAACTCTGGCTCGCCGCCGTGGCCAATCCCGGCCGGGGCCAACCCTACCTGTTGACCAAAGGGGTACCCCAGGGGGGCTTATGTAAAGCTTTACATAAGCCCCCTTATGCATAGTAACTCGTTATGCAAAGTAACCCTTGGGAAAGCCCGTGCCTTACATTCCGCACCCATCCCTCGTGAAGATATCGAATTAAATTCCCCAAAAAAGTAGAAGATACTATCGGCTATCGATAAAACAATTCTCTGGAACTTTCAGTGCTTGTAAAAATTCCTTTTGGGTAGACGATAATGGGC
>JAHJDE010000197.1 GCA_018812525.1 Gammaproteobacteria bacterium | reverse complement strand
GCGCCCGTTATCGTCTACCCAAAAGGAATTTTTGCAAGCACTGAAAGTTCCAGAGAATTGTTTTATCGATAGCCGATAGTATCTTCTTTTTTGGGGAATTTAATTCGAGATCTTCACGAGGGATGGGTGCGGAATGTAAGTCGATGGGTTTCACTGTCGGCAATATGCCGCTGGGGTTGTAACGCCGCCAGAGCTTGCTGACCCTGCCGTTCTGGTTTGGGCTGCTGAGCCCCTAATGCACCCGCCGCATGGACCAGAAGGCCAGGGCCATGACGACAAGGCCGGGGAAGGCAGCGGCGAAGAGGGCGTTGAGACTGTAGACCACGGCCATGTAGGAAATGGCCTTGTTTACCAGGAAGAAGACGACCCCCATGAGCGAGCCGACGAAGATACGCTGGCCGATACCGACCGTGCGCATGCTGCCGAACAGGAAGGGGGCCGAGAGGAAGAGCATGGCGAGGGTCACCAGGGGGGAGAGGATCTTGCCCCAGAAGGCCACTTCGTATTGGTTCGCGTCCTGGCCATTGTCACGCATGAACCGGATGTAGCGGTAGAGGCCCCAGACCGGCAGCATGTGGGGCTTGACAACCACGACCTTGAGCAGGTCGGGATTGAGCAGGGAAGACCAGCTCGACTTTTCCAGGATCTTGACCTCGGTTCTCCCCTCTGAGAACAGCGTCTGGCGAATGCCGCTCAGTTGCCATTTGTCACCCTGGTATTGGGCGAAGTCCGCATGGGTGGCCAGCTTGAGATTGCCCTGTTCGTCAAACTCGTAGATGACTACATCCTCCAGGGTGGTACCGGGCAGGATCTTGCGGATATTGATGAAACTGTGCCCGTCCCTGGCCCAGAAGCCGTAGCGGCTGCGCAAGGTGATCTGCTGCGATATCAGGTCGGAGCGCATCTGCTGGGCATACTCCTCGGCGGGGGGAGCGATTACCTCACCCAGGACAAAGGCGGCCGCCATCATGATCAGCCCGGTGCGCATCATGGACATGACGATCCGCCCCATGGAGATCCCCGCTGCGCGCATGGCGGTCAGTTCGGAGTTATTCGCCAGAGCCCCCAGGCCAGCCAGGCTGCCCAGCAGGGCGGTAATGGGGAAGAGTTCGTAGGCGTAGCGCGGCAGGCTCATCATCACGAACAGGAAGGCGTAACCCGTGGTGTAACGCCCCTTGCCCACGTCGCCCAACTCATCAAAGAGCATCATCACGCCCAGGAGGGTGAGCAGGTTCACCAGCGAGATCAGGGTGCCAAACAGGAGTTGGCGACCGAGATAACGGTCCAGGACAGTCATCGCTTATCCCTTTGCCATTGCGTTTCTCAGGCGGCGTACCCTGGCGGCATACCAGGGTGTATCCCGGAGCATGAGCGAGGCCGCGATGACCAGCATCACCAGATGGACCCACCAGATCCCGAGCCAGGGGGGTGTTACCCCCTTTTCCATCCAGGAGCCGGATACGGCCTGGAGATTGAAGAAGATGAAATAGATCAGGATCGCCAGGACCATGCGTCCGCCCATCCCCTGGCGTGGCGAGGCGCGGCTGAGGGGGATGCTGAGTACGGCGAAGACCAGCATGGCCAGGGCCGGCGACAGGCGGCGTTGAAACTCTACCCGCTCGCCGATCCTGTTCGAAGCGAGGATCTCCGAGGTGGAGCGCATCTTGGGCGCCATTTCGGGTGGCTTGTCCTCCGGGCGGAATACGCGCACGGCGTATTTATCGAAAGATGTCACCGAGTAGTTGTGTTCGCCCGGATTGCCCTCGTAGCGGCGCCCCTTGAGCATGACAAAAAAGGTGTCGCCGGTTTTCTCATCCACCTGCCGGTAGGCATCCTCGGCCTTGAGGACCCCCAATTTCCCGTGCATCCGGTTCTGGATGAAGATGTTCTTCATGGTGGACTTGTCGTCGCTGAGCTTCTCCACGTAGAGGACGATATCCCCCTTGTTGGACTCGTTGAATTTCCCGGCAGCCATGTTGGCGATGTCCGCCGTGTTCTTCTGAATCTCCTTGAACTCCTGCAAGGTGCGCCAGGCCCAGGGCGTGACATGGGTCATCAGCCAGAGGGAGAGCAGCATTAGCGGGACCACCAGCCAGGAGTAGCCACGAAAGATCCGCATCTGGCTGACGCCAGAGGATGAGAGGGCGGTCATCTCGCTGTCGCGATACATGCGCCCCAGGGTGTAGAGGACGGCGAAGAAAAAGGAGGGGGGCAGCAGGATGCCAAGCTCCTTGGCGAGCTCCAGCCCCAGCATGGTCAGCACCACGTCGTGGGCGACCACACCGGCGGCCACCCGGCTCAGGTAGAGGATAAAGATGTTCCCGGCCAGGATCAGCACCAATACAAGGACGATGCCAAACAGGGTCTTGGAGACTTCAATAATGAGATAGCGATCAAGAATGGGCAACACGCCGGTGAATTACCTTATACAACAAGCAATGGTAACTATTCAGGTCGACCGCTTTTTGGGCGATCTGAATGGTTACTCCACAGCTTTTGGGGTTTCCAAAGGGGAGAAATCTTACTCTCCCCTTTGGTCGCCCCAAAAAATCGCATTTTTTGGGGCGATCTGAATAGTTACAAGAGGTTCTTGCAAAACTGCAAGAACCTCTTGCGGTTCAGGGATGAACCGCCATTTTCAATGGCCTAAGCCATTGAAAATGAAGAAAACGAAAAATCGCATTTTTCGTTTTCGCCTTGCAAAATGGTCAGGATGGCCATTT
>JAHJDE010000196.1 GCA_018812525.1 Gammaproteobacteria bacterium | reverse complement strand
TTGACATCGACATAGGTGTCTTTCATGCCCTTGAGCAGGGGGATCTGATAGGGATCGACGATGCTGAGGTCGACGATGGCCTGCTCGCCCTCGTATTCGAGGATGGCGTTGAGGAAGCTGATGAGGATGGGCTTGGAGCCCCCAGCGCCAAAGACGCGCTTGAAGGCGTAGTCGGTCTTTACATCCAGAAAGCGCATGGGGGGCCTCGAACCGGTGCGGGATTACGGGGGTAATTATGCACCGGTTCGGGCGGATTGTGCGGCACGTTGGAATCCGCAACTTGACCCGTCCTCGCTGACGATCTAGGGCTCCTTGAGCGCCGGAATGCTTTGCATTCGAGTCAAATTCTGCTGCAACTCGTAGGAGCGCCTTGCAGGCGCGATTGGGGTGGTGAAGATCGCGCCTGCAAGGCGCTCCTACGGTATGGCGGCATAATTCATGTCTCGTACGTGCTGGTTGGGGTTGGATCGTTGAATGGTACCGAACGGTCATAAAGCGTTTCCGGGGCAATATCCAAATCTCCCGGCCAACACACCGTGTCCAGTGCAACAAAAGCCTGCTTGAACAAAGAGACATCCTGCAAGCGCACAAACACCCCACGATTCAGATAAGGGCTCACATCGAAGATGCGATGGTCTCCGGTATTGAACCAAAGCTCCAAGGAAAAGTTCTCATGGTGGGGTACTACGCGGATAACGGCTTCCATGGTCACACCTAACGCAAGGGATCAATGGCAAAGGGCGTTTGGCCATTGACGGCCAGTTCCCAATCCGCCAGCAGGGATTCGCGGTGGATTTCAATCCACGCCTGCACCAGCCGGGATTTTGCAGCAGGAATCTCACCGCTCAGGATCGATCCATCGAGAATGGAAAATTCAGCTCCTCTATCCGATCGGACCAATAGGCGGGTCTCCGATGCAAGTGGGCCATCGCGACGATTACGATCATCTCCGCCGGTTGATCGTATCCAAACATTACCCCATAAGGAAATCGTTTCACCAGCGCCCGCCTTACGTCGCGGTCCACCCGTGCGTATGCCTCTGGATTAAGGCAAATTCGGCGAATCGTGGCATCGGTCTCGCTGATGAAGTCATAGCCCAAACCTGGGCGCTGCATCTCATACCATGCGAATGCTTCATCGAGTTCAGCTTGCGCAGCAACCAGGTAGCGAACATTCATCGACGGCGGTACTTGGCCATAACCTCTTCGTGAGAGAGGGTCTCCAGCTCGCCCCGCTGGTGCGCATCCCATCGGCTCTGTGCCACTGCCGCCCAAAGCCGGTCGATCTGTTCATCGGGTTGATCCAGGTCGGCAAGCAGCATCTCTACCAGGCGTAACCGCTCGACGGGTTTCAGGGTTCTGGTCTCACGATAGATTGCTGACGCGTCGTTCATGGCTCGATTCCGTTGGTGGTTCGGGTGTCTGGCATGGTGTTGAGCATTGGAGCTGCTGTGTCGCCATGCCTGTATGCCCTATTGCATTATGGCCGGAAATTTGTTGAATAGACAACTTGTTAGCGCGGTTGGGCTGAGGGACGAAGCCCAACATTTGGCGCTGGGCTTCGTTGTTGGGCTTCCTAACGTCAGCCCAACCTACCGTGCTCAATTTGCCCAGACCTCAAAAGGCACTAACGAAGGAGACAGAGGCGCATTGCTCGCAAGATCATAATGGCCTAATGGAGCTAGGCTTGTATCATCAAATAGGAATCCCATTTCCATTTGCCCACCATCAAGTCCAGCAATCTTAGAATTACCCTTCGAGTCAAGCGCGTACAAATCACTGTCTACCAGATTAGCAAAACCAACGGATTCGTAAATATTATCACTGAGCCAAAGTTCTGGCGATTGCCATCTACTATCCGCGTTGTGTACCGGGGATTTTGGAGGATTACTGATCGGATTGCCTGCCATATAATCCTTACCCCACAATACATCCAGATGCAGCCAGTCATTGACAAATGGCGTCGAGGCAATATCAATCAGGTCATAGGATTGCTGGGTCTTGCTGCCCAAGTTCCAATTCGCGCCCAAACCGTCCTTGATAGGATCGGTCACCAGGTCGACAGATTTAGGGATCAGCAGCTTCTCGTCAAATCGCTTATCTGTACCACCGAAATATTCCGCAAAAGAGGTTTCCCCCTTCGTCAGGTAGGTCCCATGCCCGCCATCGGCAGAGTAAGCGACGATGTGGTTCCCCGCATGGCTGACATCGGAATCAAAAGGGTTCCTGATCTGGGCGTAATCAATATGGGTTGAGGAAGTGAATCCTTCGGGTAACAGCGTCCTATTATCAAGCTCGACCTGCATGAATTCCCAATCCGCCTCATGATAACCACCAACTGAAACATAATCCGTCCAATCGTTCTCCAGATAAAAAAAGTAATACTGGAGGAAGAGGGAATCGCCGGCATCGACCGCTCTGGTATAAACGGCGGGTCCATACTGATGGTCGATGGCCTTGGCATCGAATGAAAGCTCTTGCTTCGCGGCATTCGCCCAGTTGCCAGTATCCGTCAGTTTCCCTGGGTTGGTGTCTTCCCGGCCAGCGAGGTCGCCATTGATGAAGTCGAGGTAATAACTATTCCCGGCAGTCATCAGCCCCCTCACTGCTAGAGGGTCAGAAAGTGAAGCATTGATGTCGTACTTGTCATCATCAAAGACGACGTTAAGTTCATAGGCGGAACTACCTACGGCACCAATATTCTTTCCAAAGGCAATTGGATCATTGCTGTTTTTTGTATCAAACAGAATGGCGTGATCAAGAAATGCCTCTATTTTCGTTGGAATATAGTCATCTGCCTTAAGGGAGAGAATAGGCGCATAAAGACTGAAGAGCTGATTCTGGCTCAGGTTCAACAGTGAGGCCGGGGTTGCGCTCTGGCCGGAAAAAGACAACTGCTCGACGCCATATAAATAATCCATCCCATCAGGACCATCAACCTTGAGCGACCAATTCTCAATCGCTGGGGTATATGCGTTACTGGAGCCGCTGAATACAGCAGTATCTACTCCAGAACCACCATGAATACGGTCATTACCGACGCCTCCCGTAATCGTGTCTCTGTCAGCGCCACCCCAGAGATAATCGTTGCCTCCCTGGCCATCAATAATGTCAGAAGCAGAGGTGCCCGCAAGCAAGTTGATACTAGCAAAGTCCGTGTCGTTGATGAAATGTAACTGCTCAATATCGAATAGCGTGTCCGGGGTTCCATCAAGGTTGATAATCGATTTATCGAGACTACCAGCCTCATGTCCCAGATCCCCGGTAACGCTGCCTGAGCTGACCTGTTGCGTGGCAATCAAGGTTTCAGAGAACTTATATGCTACGGCATCCGTGCCGCCATCATCATCTTTCTGTTGGTCGCCATACACTGTATCCTGCCCCTTGCCAATAAAAAACAGATCATCGGTACCAAGCTTACTGCCCCAAGCATCGCCTGCCAATATGTCGTTAAAATCCGTACCAACAATTACATCATCATCGCCTTCTCCATCCAATACATCCCCAGTAAGCCTTGCTGCCCTCTCCCCTACATGGACGACCCGAAAATCATCGTAAACGATTTTTCCGTCAATCGCCCAGGAATCTTGTGGGGTACGGGCGTTATCAAACCCATCCATGATTATGGGCAATGAATCGAGTCCTTCCATGACGATGTCTGGGCTGCCTAGAAGACCCATGTTAACGGCATGTGACGTAGCCGCCTGATATAGCGCCATGCCATGCGCATACTTATCGGCATAGCTGATCACAAGATTAATCTGGCTCCCCGGATCAGTTATAAACCCTGTATCAGGGACTACATCACCGCTCATTTCCACACGAAAATATTCGATCCCTGCATCAAGTCGTGACCCTGGACTAGCGAAATCCGGTGCTGCGAAGGAAATCCCTTGCACTGTCTTCCCATTCGCGGCCAAATAGTTCCCGCCTCTTTCACTGTCGATCAGATAGGCCGTTGCCATGGCGCCACCGAGGCTATGGCCGGTTACGTAGACCTTGCTTATTCCGTTTGAGGAATCAAGCACATAATCCTTGATCGACTGCACAAGTGGAGTCATTAGGCGGTAATGATCGCCCTTTCCTGCCCAATGATCGCTATCAAACTCATAGCCAATGTTGAATGCACCGTCCAACACTCCTGTATTGTCATTCGTACCCCTAAACGAGATGACTAAGGAATCGCCGCGCACAGCCACCATTGCCGCCGCATTATTATTCGCAAAGTAACCATCAGAGAAATAGAATCTATTGCTATCAGATACATAATCATCTAGGGAAAGATTCCCATTGGAAGAGAGTCCGATACCGTCGACCGAAAGAAATATCCATCCATCATCCAGAAGGTCTTTATAGTCCGCATCAAAGGCCGTGTTCGGTTTATTCAACAAGTGATCCACTGGCGTACCGAATCCATTCTGTCCGTGCAGAACAATAGTTTCCCAGTCTTGAGCGCAATAGGCGGCAGCAGCAAATTTCGCCAAGGTAACGAAAGGATAATCCTCTGTGATCCCTGCCTGATCTGATCGTAAATAATCTGCAACAAGCTTGTCTGAATCAGTGAACCGTAAATACTCCAACGACTGGACATTATCCGTCCCATCCCGCCCGGCGACTTTGTCCATGACAACCAGAGTTCCATTTGTTGTGATAGATATATCGTAATCGGCAACCTTGCCGGAAAATATCGCCACATCACGATCACCGTTTCCACCTACCAGCGTATCATTGCCCCCAAGCCCTTTCAGCGTGTCATTTCCGCCGCCGCCTTCAATCCGGTTATTCAGACCATTGCCCGTCAGCGTATCTCCCTGACTTGTACCTATCACATTCTCAATAAAATCCAACTTGGCTTGAGATATCAGCACCTCACCAAGTTTACTTGTGTCGATCGTGATCTCGGCTGGTATCTCGCCTGGCGCATGGTCGTCTGTTGTTGATTTCACCTTGGTGCCATCGTAGGCGATGGGTTCGAGGTGATAGGTATTGCTGAGTCCAGCGAAGCCGACGGCATGGGAGGTAATCTGATTCTGGATCAGGAAGTTCTCCCAGTCGGTCTCCTTGTGATAGATGGATGAATTTGGGTAGCCGTCCGAGAGGAAGAATGAGACATCGCTGCCGTTCTCATAATAGACATTTCCCTTTCCGGAGGGGAAGGCTTGTTTTGCTACATCTATCGCCGCTTCATAGGGTGTTCCCCAATCAGCGTAGAGGCCATTAATGATTCCTTTTGCCGTGGCGACACTCATCCATTCGTTCTTGCCATTGAACTCCGAACCCGCCTCAGGCGAATAACGTCCAAAGGTCACGATCCGTACTGCCACATCTCCCAGATTGTCGTAGGCATCGAGCAATCCGTTTGCGGATGATTTGACTTGGCTGAGAGGTGTTGGAGAGCCCCACCCCATGCTACCTGACACATCAATGATCAACATCAGATTGACCTTCTGCGCATCCTGCTGTGTCCCCCCGGTTGCGCTGCCCGAGCCCAACTGTATAGTTGCGCCACCAACCGTACCGCCATCGGTAAGATCGATGGTGGCGGCAGAGGTAGCCTTGCTGAAATCCAGGGTATCCTTGTCGCTGCCGTTATCTTCGGTACCGACATCGAGAATGATCTTTTTCCCAGTCCCCGCAATCTTGAAGGTGTCGCTCCCTTTTTTACCCGTCAGAACGTCATCGCCGCCATTGAAGCACTCGAATACATCGGCCATGTCGGTGCCGATCATGTAATCGCTGCCCGCCTTATCGACGATTACTCCGTTCTTCTTGGTGGAGATGCCGCTGAGTATCTCCGCCTGCGCAGTGTTCGTGTTCTCGAACTGCAAGGTACTCTGAACCGAATAGGTATTCGGCAAGGTGAGAGAGCCGCTGGTTGCGGTTATTGTTCCCGCACCGCTGAGGATACGTGCGCCGCCCAGGTTTTCTAAGGCAGGGACTTTGACGGTTACCCCTGCGCCCACCTCGATCTGTCCAATGCCAGAAAGAGACAGCGTTGATAAATCTATAACGGTAGGAGATGAGCCAATTTTATTGAACCTGATTACACTGCTGCCATCACCCGCGATGTCACGTACCGCTTCGAGTTGTGAGGTACGAAACAGTACGTCGGATCGGATCTGAATATGCTCGATCCCGCTGATGTCATAGTTCGATAAATCCGCCGTGCCATAGACATAAAGGGTATCGTCCCCCTCCCCACCGCGAATGATCTCCGCCGCGCCGTCCTCGTCTTCATTGAGGTCCTGGCCGTTGAGGTTGGTGAGGGGAAATCCCAAGGCCGCCGTGTCCGCCGCAGAATCGACCTTGCCGCCGCCGGAGAGGTCGCCAACGATGACGAAGGTATCGTTGCCCGCGCCGCCGTCCATGCTGTCCACCCCTGCCCCGCCGCGTAGCACGTCGTTGCCGTCGCCGCCGGTCAGGGTGTCGTTACCTGCACCCCCTTCGATTCGGTCGGCGTTGGCGCCGCCGGTGAGGGTGTCGCCGGCCTCGGAGCCGATCAGCAGTTCGCCCGCGACGAAGGTGCCGCTGCCGTGGGTGGCATCCACAACACCATTCTTGTCCTGCACGGTCAGGCTGAGGTATTTGCCGGTCAGGTCGAGGGTTCCGCTCGCGGTGGAGGCCTTGATGACGCCCTCGCCGGTGAGATAGTGCAGGCTGTTCACATCGGCCTGATCGAGCACCAGGGTAATGCCCGCGTCGATGTTGAGGGTGCGGAAATCCGTCAAGGTCATGCCGGAGAGGTCGAGATTGACCGGCGCGCCACCGGGGTTGGTGATGTTGAGCACGGATTCGCCGTCGCCAAAGATCACGCTCAGACCCAGGGCGCTGAGTTGCTGGGCGCTGATGGTGACGGTGGAGTTGATCTGGAACTGGCTGATGTTGTTGAGGGTGACGCCGGTCAGGTCCAGGTTGCCGTAGACGATCAGGCGGTTGGTGCCGGTGCCGCCGTCCAGGGTCTCGCCCGCCACGGCTTCGCTGACTGCCCGGCCGTTGAGGTCGGCCAGGGTGATGACGCTGGAGAGGTCGATGCCGCTGCCGCCGGGGTTGGTGATATCGGATTGCGCGTACTGACCCGCTGCCGTCTGGCCCACGAGCAGGATGATGTCGTTTCCGGCGCCCGCATTGAGGCTGTCCGCCCCCTCTCCAGGCCGGACGATGTCGTTGCCGACGCCGGTGTTGATGCTGTCGGCGCTGGCCAGGCCGCTGATCAGGAAGTCGTCGAGGCCGGCGGCAAAGCTGAAACTGTCCGCGCCTGCCGTGCCGGTGAGCCGCGTGGTTTCCGCAATATCGGAAACGGCAATGGCGAAGGACTGGGTCTTGCTCAAACCATTGGAGTCGGTGGCGGTAACGGTGAGATTCACCGAGGTCGCAGTCTCGTGGTCGAGACTCAGGCCATCCTTGAGCTTGAGCTGGCCGGCGACGATCTCGAAGCGGTTGTCGCTGACGCTAAGGGTGTGGGTGTCGCCTGCATCGGGGTCGGTGACGCTGAGGGCGCCGATGGCGGCCCCGGCGGCGTTTTCCGCAACGCCCGAGGCACTCAGGCCGATGGCGGAGGGGGCGCTCCCTGAGGGAGGAGATACAGCCGGCTCCCCAGCAGGGGCTGCTGCTTCCTTCGTTTCCAATAGGGGGATGTAATTCGGGCCGAGGCCCAGTGCCTGACCAAGGGTGACAACTCCATCGTCCATTTTGAGCAGCGTTTGATGGAGGACTTCCAGACCCTCTGTCATCAGCAACAGGGTCGCGCGGTCACCGTGGGCGTAGAAGGGTTGGGGCGCGGAAGATGGAGGGAAATCAGGAAACGAACCACGGGGGAGCACGAACCCCGGCAGGTCGAGACGGCATCCTCCCTCCCGGCACAGGGTAAAGAAGCCCTCCAGAATCAGGGTGCTGCCGTCGTCGAAGTCGAGTCGAACATCCTGCCCCACCCGGCTCGCCACCACATTGTCGGCCAAGGCATCTCCGGCTGCCGGGGGCGGCACGCCATCCACAGCCCCTGCGGCCTGCCCCTCTCCTTGCGGGTCCTCGTTGCCCTCACCGCCGGGCTTTTTCTTGATGACGCGATACTGGGCGCCGGCCTCAACGGGAACGCGCAGTTCCCGGCCTGGCTGAAGCGGAACGGGGCCGGATGGGCCACCCATCAGTTGCAGTGGCTGCCCTGTCCCGGCCGGGAGGGGTTTATTCATCTCGCCTTGCGGGAGTTCCGGGTTCGTCACGGTATTGTTTTCCATCTCTTCTCTCCTCGACTCGGGTTGCAAAAAATCAGGGTCAGCGCTCGCCCAGCGCCTCGCCGAAGGTCTTGGTGACCGGCTTGGTCAGGTAGCTGAGTACCGATCGGGTGCCGGTACGGATGTCCAGGGACGCAGTCATGCCGGGCATGACTTCAATACGCTTGGCGCGCCCCCCTTTGAATTCCGCCTCCTGGATGCGGATGTAGACCCGGTAGAAGGTCTGCTCCCGCCCCGCCGGATCGGGTTCTTTCAGGGTATCGGGGCTGATGTGGGTCAGTTCGCCCTTCATGGCGCCGTAGAGGGTGTAATCGAAGGCGTCGAGCTTGACCGAGGCCGGCATCCCCACCTTCAACAGGCCGATGTCGGCGGGGCTGACCTTGCCCTCGACCACCAGGCTGTCTTCCGTCGGCGCGATCTGCATCAATTCGTCCCCCGGATGCAGGACGCCGCCGATGGTGGTCACCTTGAGGGACTTGACGATGCCGGCCAGGGGCGCGGTCAGATCGGTGTGTTCGAGGATGCTCTCGCGCTCCGAGAGGTGGTGCCGGGTGGCGGAAAGCTCCTCTTCCAGGCGGGCCTTCTCGCTCTGGGCCTCTTGGAGATATTTGTTGCGCCGGGCGGCGATCTGGCCCTCCAGATCGACCACCTGCCGTTGCGCCCTCATGACATCGAAGCGGCTAACATCGCCGGTCTCGAACAGGGCCTTGTTCATCTCCAGCTCTTCGCGGGCCAGGGCCAAGGCATTGTCCAGGCTGGCCAGGTCTTCTTCGAGCGCCTTTTTCCGCTGCTGATAGAGCGAGAGGCGGGCCTGGACGAGCTTGGGCCATTGTTGTTCCAGTTCCGGACCAAACACCGGCGCTTCGCCGCTGACCTCCGCCCGCGCATGGACCAGGGCCGCCTGCAAGGCCGCCACCTTGGATCGGCTCTCCTGATAACCGGCCTCGGCGCGGGTCTTCTCCAATACGGCCAGGATTTCCCCGGCCTGCACGGTCTGGCCCTCGCGCACCTTCAGTTCCGCCAGGACGCCGCCATCCACTGCCTGGATGATCTGCGAGCGGGAACTGGCGATGACTTGGCCCTGCGCCCGCACGATCTGATCGATCTCGAAGATGGCGGCCCAGGCGGAAAAGGCGGCGAGACCGCCGGCCAAGAGGCCGATCATGGAGATGCGCCGCCCCTCTTTCTCGCTCATGCCCTTGCCTCCGCGAAGACGGGCTTCGGTTCGGCCATCTGTCCAGCTCGCTGCTGCAAATGGGCCAACACCTGCCCCCTGGGGCCGTCCATCACAATGCGATGATCGATGATCACCAGCAGCCGGTCCGTCAGCTCCAGCATCTCCGGTTTATGGGTGACCAGGACCAGGGTCTCCCGCTCGCCCAGGAGTTCCCTGAGCCTGCCGGTGACCTGGGCTTCGAGCTGACGATCCATGGAGGCGGTAGGTTCGTCCAACAGCCAGATGCGGGGCCGGCGTAGAACCAAGCGGGTTAGATTGACAAGCTGCCGTTGCCCCCCGGAGAGGCCGGTCCCACCCTCGGCGATCTCCTGCATCAAACCCTTGGGATGGCCGTCGATGACCGCCGATTTCAGGCCGGTAGAGGCGGCGGCTTGGAGGATGGCGCTGTCGCCGGGATCCATCATGCCGAGGATCAGGTTGTCGCGCAGGCTGCCGGCGAAGAGACGCCCATCCTGTTGCAGATAGCCGATATTCTCGGCCAGGACCGGTTTGGCGAGGTGGGCGATATCCACGCCATCCAGCAGCACCCGCCCCTGCTGCGGTTTGTACATGCCGCTGAGCAGGCGCAACAGGGTGGTCTTGCCCGCGCCGACCGGCCCGATGACACCGATCTTTTCCCCCGGTCGAATGCATAATCCATTGATCGCCAGGGCCGAGGGGCCGTTGGCATACTGGGTGACCACCCCCTCGAAACGGTAGTCCCCCTGGATGGCATCGGGGGTGATGGGGCGCTCGATCCCGAAATGGTCGTCCTGCAACGCCCAGATGCGGTCCAGCCCCCGCAACGCGGCCTTGGCATGTGCCCACTGCACCAGTTGCGCCGGGATCATGGCGGCGGGGGCCAAGGAATGGCTCGATAGAATCGAACAGGCGATCAGGCTGCCCATGGTGAGATCGCCCCGGCTCACCGCCAGGGCGCCGCTGGCCACCAGCAGGATATAGCTGAGCTGCCGGAAGAGGGCGGTCAGGTATTGGGAGTGCTCGGCGATCTCGCGCATTTGCAGCTCGAAGCCGCGGGCCTCGTCGGTGGTTTGCATCCAGCGCGACAGCATGCGCCAACCGCCGCCGCCCGATTTGATGGTCTCCGCCCCTTCGACGGCCTCGACCAGGAGGCCGGTCTTGAGATTACCCGCCGCCGTTGCCTTGAAGGCATGGCTGTCCACCCGGCCCCGGTAGTGCCAGCCGATGACCACCGAAAGCAGGAAAAACAGGGCCGGGATCAGGGCCAGGGACCATCCGCCGATGACCCCGATCAGAAGGATGAAGATGATACCGAAGGGGAGGTCCACCATGAGATAGACGCTGGCCGCCGTCATGAAACCGCGTATGGTCTCATAACCGCGCAACTGGGCCGCCAGGCCGCCCACGCTGGGGGGAAGCTGGTCCATGCGAATGGCGAGCAAGCGCATGAAGACGGTTCGCGCCAGACGTTGATCGACCCGGTCCACCAGGCGCTCGAAGATGCCGGATCGGGCACGCTTGGCCAGAAATTCGAGAAGAACGGCGATGATGACGCCGATACTGAGGACCCAGAGGGTCTGCTCCGCGCCGGTCGGGACGACGCGGTCGTAGACCTGCAAGCTGTAGAGGGAGGTGGCCAGGACCATCAGATTGATGAAGACACCCCCGGCGGCGGCCTCGGCCAGGGCCTTTCCATGGGACAGGAACTCGTCCCGGATCAGCTTGAAGACCCGGCTGTTGCCCGCGCTATAAGGGCGCGCCAGGGTGATGTGGCCGAAGAGGGCACTCTGCGGGTCATCGAGGGTTGCATCCGCCCAGCCGTTGTTTTCCCTGTCGTACCGCTCGACGACCCACTCTCCCTGGCCATTGAGTCCGCGTACCAGCCCCCAGCCCCGGCCATCTTGATGCAAAAGGAGCGGCATTGCCGCCGGATCGGGCTTCCTGAACCAACGCGGGGCGCGCAGCCGCATCCGGTGCAAGATTTGTCCGACCTGCATCTTTGGATCGTCCGATTGACCACAGGCCTCGGAAACGGCCTCATGCAGCTCCAGCCGATCGATCGCTACAGCCTGGAGCTGGGCGAGCCGTGTCAGGACAAGGAGTAGATCATGCATCCTTGCCTCTAGCGAACGACATCATCCAGGCCACGGCTGAGAATGGCCAGACGCCAGCTCACCACCAGCAGAGAGCCGCGCGCATCGGCCAACTGGGTCTCGGTATGGGCCACTTCACGGGCCGCATTCATCACATCCAGCCAGGTCTTGAGGCCCGTGTCGTATTGCCGCTTATAGGAGGCATGTACATCCCTTGCCGCCGCCAGGGAGTTCTGCAACGCCGATTGCAGGGTCTGCAAACCCTTGTGTGTGGCGGCATCGGTCAGGATCTGCTCGGTCAGCTTGCGCCTGGAGGATTCCAGCTCCGCCTGGGCCTCGGCATGGCGCGCCTTGGCGGCCGAGACGCGGGAAACCGAGGAGAGACCGGCGCCGAAGTTGGTCTGCAACCCGACGAAGACACGGCCATGGCTCCCCGCGTTCTTGACCGAGAAGTCATCGTCCTGCTGTTCGAGCCGCAAATAGGCCTCCGGCAACAGGGCGGCCCGCTGCACGCCGATCTCCGCCTTCTGTGCCTGCGCGGTTGCCTGAACACGCTTCAGCTCAGGGCTGCGCTCCTCTGCCTGATCGATCAGAGCCTCGGCAGATCCGGGCACTTGCAACGGCCTGCTGGGGTCGCGGACCAACTCCGCCGCGCCGATGGAACGGCCCAGCAACTGGGAGAGCCGCGCCAAGGCAGAGGCGCCCTGGATACGGGCCACGGCCAACTCCGCCGTGGTCTGCTGCAAACGGCTGCTGGCAAGAACCTTGTCGACTTCCGCCGATTTGCCTTTACTGGCCCGCTGCGTGATCTGGGAAAGCAACCGCTGGTGCTCTCCCAGGCTGTTCTGTAACGCGGCCTCTTTCCCATCGGCCGTCAACCAATCGCCGTAGGCCTGAACCGTCTGCAAGGCCAATTGCTGAGCAGCCTCGTCAATGGCGGCCTCCTTCGACTCCTCGGTCGCATCCGCCTTTTTGTAACCGGAGATCAGCCGCCCGCCCGCAAACAGCGGCTGCTGCAACCGCAGGGTCGTGACCCGGTCATCACCTCGGTAATTGGGATCATCCGACTCGGCCCTTACCCCTTCGACAGAGGCCGAGGGGGTAGGAAGAAACTGCCATTTCGCCGTATCCATATCGGCCTCGGCTGCACGGCCGGCCTCCCGTTGCGCACGGATCTGGGGGTGGGAACCCGTGGTCTCGCCGATCAGCTTCGGCAATATCCCGTCCCCTGCGTTGCCAGTACCCGCCAAGCAACAGAAGGCGAGAACAATGGCAACCCTGGATGGGCGTAGTATGCCGCTGCTGATAGGGTTCCGGCCAAGCGGTGAGTGCGCGGATCGGGCCGGAAAAAGGCGCTGACTCAGTAGGCCTGAGCTACCTTTCGGGGGGGGGGGGGGGGGGGGGGGAAAAAAGGGTCGATCCGAGCATGAGTGCTT
>JAHJDE010000195.1 GCA_018812525.1 Gammaproteobacteria bacterium | reverse complement strand
CAAAGCCAAGAAGGCGTGGTTCGAGACCTTCCTGGATCTGGAAAACGGGATACCCTCCCACGATACGTTTCGGCGACTGTTTTCCATCCTCTCGGAAAAGACCTTTCGGGAATTCTTCACTAGCTGGGTCAGGGAGGTGGCCAGGGCAAACGCACGAAATCACGCTGAAATACAGTGACTTATCACACACTTGCCGTGCCGACCGTCTTTTTTGGGGTTAAATGGGTAGGATATGGCAGATATATTGGCATGAAAATGTTACCAAAAATCTGCCACACCGTAACCCATTGATAAAACAATTATATTTCATGCGTTTGCCCTGGTAAGTTACGCGATCAGCATCTGCTGAAAGACATGCGCCCGATCCGCTCCAGATAAACGGCGCTATTTATTTGGACCGTGCCGGACGTTACAGTACCGTACAGTGATTTCACAGTACATGCTCCGTTCGAGGAACTCATGACACCCCTACCGAGATCACCACGCTGACATTTCTGAGCGACTTTCTGTTCCCAGTTGCGGCGCCAGATCGGCAGAACGTTTTTCAGGGGCTCGCAAAATGCGGTAAAAACAAAAAAACCCATGAAGTCATGGGCTTAGATGTTGTTGATGGCGGAGAGGGAGGGATTCGAACCCTCGATACGTTGCCGTATACACACTTTCCAGGCGTGCTCCTTCAGCCGCTCGGACACCTCTCCAGATTTTTGATTCCCGATCCTGGTATCTGTCCATACGTCGGGAAGCCGCTTATCCTATGCGAGATACAGCCAAAAAACAACTTCGGGGCCGCCATGAATAAGATGATGATTCTGCCGCTGTTGGCGCTTCCTGTGCTGGGCGTCCATGCCGCCATGTACAAGTGGACCGACGCAAACGGCAAGACGGTCTATTCACAACATCCGCCACCTTCCGGGACGTCGGAAAGAATCCAGACCGCTCCGACGCCAAGTCAATCGGTCACTGAGGCGCAGAAGAGGCTGCAAGAGCAACTGCAACGCATCGAGGACCGACGCGAGGACCGGCATATCGCCGGGGATAAGGACAGGGCGGCGAACACAAGGGCGGGGTTGATGGCCAGGAATTGCGAAACGGCCAGGAAGAACCTGGAGTCCCTGGGTGGCCCCCCGAATCGGGTGACACGCATGGCCGATGGGAGTTACAAGCGACTCACACCGGAGGAGCGTCAAAAACAGATCGATGAGGCCAATAAGCAGATCCAGGAGAACTGCCGGTAGACACCGCCTCCTCGCAGGCAGGCAAGTAGTCAAGCCGGCCGGCCGAGGAAATAGCCTTGGCCGCCGTCCAGGTTCAGCCCTTGCAGCCAGCGCCAGACCGCCTCGGATTCGATCGATTCCGCGATCACTTGGATATCCAGGCTGTGGGCGATCTCCGTCAGGGAGCGGATGTAGAACTCGTGGTCCTTGTCGCCCAATTGCCGCACGAAGCTGCCGTCGATCTTCAGGTAATCGACCTTGAGCGAATGGAGGTAGGCGAAGGAGGAGAAGCCACGCCCGAAGTGGTCGAGGGAGAAGCGGGCGCCATAGACCGCGAAGCGCTCGATGACATCGTGCAGTTCCTCCAGCATGGTGACGGCGCCGTATTCCGGTAGTTCGAAGATGATGCGCCGGCTCAGGGGATTGGTCTTCAGGGTCTCTTCCAGCCAGCGGACGAAAGACAGCGAGCGTATGGACAGGGGTGAGACATTGATCGCCAGTTGACCATTGCCCGGCGTCGCCTTCAGCAATTTCATCGCCTCCCTGATGACGGCCTTGTCGACCTCCTCAGTCATGCCGAAGCGCTCAACCATGGGCATGAAGCTGCCGGCTGCGATGAGTGCGGCCTTGCCATCGCCAGCCATGGTGTCCCGCAAGCGCACGAAGACCTCGCGATGCATCTCGCCCCTGCTGCCGCAGGCGACCACCGGCTGGGTATGCAGCACCAGATCGCCCTTGGTGAGAGCTGCCTCGACGAACTCCTTCCACTCGCCGCCGGTGCGGACCCTGGCCACCCCTTCGGGCACCAGGAGATTCCAGGCATTTGGCCCCTGGGTCTGGGCCTGGCGCAGGGCCATGTCGGCATTGGAGAACAGTTCGGAGGAGTTCTGGCCCGGCTCGAAGTAGGCCACGCCTACATGGCCGACATCGTTCAAGATCGCGCCTTCCTCGTCGGTCAATTGGGCCAGCCTTTCCGCCAGGCCCCTGGCCAGTTCCTCGGCCTCGGGGCAGGAGACATCCTCCGCCAGGATGGCGAAATCAGCCCCCGACAGATGGGCCAGGGTGTACTTGGGATTTACCTCGCCCACGCCTTGCAGCACCCCGGCAGCCGCGCAGAGATAGACGTCGCCGGCAGGGTAGCCGTGCCGGTCATTGTAGGACTTGAAATTCTTCAGCTGGATCAGGAGCAGGGCACCCTGCTGGAACTCCTCTTCCGAGGCGATCCGATGTTCGAGGGTATCGATGAAATAGCGGCGGTTGGCCAGCCCCGTGACCGGGTGCTGCAAGGCCTGCTCCCGGAAGCGGTTGGCCATGGCTTCCAGGTCCGCCAGCATCGTCTTCACCTTCAGGGTCATGCGGTTCATGGCAATGACGATACGTCGCAGATCGGGGGTCTTGGGCAGGTCCTCGACCAGGGGAAACTCCCGGTTGCAGATGCTGTTGGCCTGCCACTCGACTGTCCTCAAGGGCTTCAGCACCACCCGCAGCAAGCCGATGGCGGCAGCCCCCAGGGCCAGGGTGCTGAACAGGAACCACCAGAAGGTATCGACCGCGCTGGTCCAGAGCTGGATGTAGGCAAAGGCGGGGTGGCTCACGACCCGGACCCGTCCGGCCTGCCTCCAGCCGGCCATGACGAAGGCCTCGCCCTCCGGCGGTTCGAGGGTTATGGCCTTGACAAACCAAGTGGGCACGCCCTTGATACCCTGCGCCAACCTGCGCTCCACCAGGATCTTAGCGTTCGCGTCCTCCACGATGATGCTGCTATAGAAGCCGCTGTCGAAGATGGCATCCACCATGGAACTCACGGAGGCCACATCGTTACCGGCCATGTGCGAGGTGATGGAGAGCCCAAGGGAGGTGGCCGCGTCCTGGCCATGGGACTCCAACTGGGCTTGCAGGTAGGCGCGAGTATTTCCCAGGCTGATGGCGAATGACCCCAGGAATACGGTGGTCATGAGGGCCAGAATCAGCAACACCAATTGTCTCGTCAAGGTCATAAATCCCCCGTTCAGCGTCCGCTTTTCAGCTTGCTCTTCACGTCCTGCCAGCGGCTCAGGCGGGCCGAGGAGCCAGCGCTCTGGCTGCTGGCTCTCCCCTTGGACACCCACAAACCGGAACCGTTGAAGCTATAAATGGGCAAAAGGTCCTTGCGCGTCTCGGCACCAAGCACCTGTTTATTAAGGTTATCCAGGACCAGCGGCTCCGCATCCGGCGTTTCGTAATAGGTCAGCACCATATGGGCCTGGTTCAGCGTCAATGCCTTGACGTAGGTGATTCGTAGCCTTTCATCGGGTACGCCCAGCTGGATCAGGGTCAGGTATTTGGCAATGGCATAATCCTCGCAATCAGCACCGTTTGTGCCCAGTGCCTCCAGCGGCGTTGCCCAGTAATCCACCTGCCCCCAATGCTGCTGATCCGATCTATAGCGGATTTGATTGAAAAAATTATTCACCAACTCCAGCTTTTCCCTCTCCTCCTTACCCAGACCACCCCTGATCAATCTCTGCCAGGTATTGACCCGTTTCAGGGCCTCCTCACCATAGCGTGCACCCGCTCCCTGGATTTCATCGGGCGAGAGCAGCACCCCCGCCGACTCGGTGGAGCCCAGACCCGAGCTGAAGGTGGATAGCATGCCGGCCAGACCAACCCACAGCGCCTGCCGGATACGATATAGTGCCTCTCGATGAAGGGGAAGGGTTCTCACGCGCTCAATTTCCCGCCTAAGTCCGGCTGCCTCGCTTTCGTCGGCCAACCTGGCCGTATACAATGCCCGACTGTTGATAGGTCCACCTTAAATCGCCGCAAGGAAAGCGGTTCAATCGCCAAACGTGGCCGGTAATCTATCGTTTTTTTCGCTGAAGGGCGTGATTTTTTAAGTCAATTATTAGCAGAACTCACCGGCAAAGACACATGCGCACTTCTCAATTTCACCTTAGCACCCTGAAAGAAACCCCCTCCGATGCCGAGGTAATCAGCCATCAACTGATGCTGCGGGCCGGTATGATCCGGAAACTTGCCGCCGGGCTTTATACCTGGCTGCCGCTGGGGCTGCGCGTCCTGCGCAAGGTGGAGCGCATCGTTCGTGAAGAAATGGACCGGGCGGGGGCTCTGGAGGTATTGATGCCCTCGGTCCAGCCGGCGGAGCTTTGGCAGGAATCGGGCCGCTGGGAACGCTACGGCCCTGAACTGTTGCGCTTCAAGGATCGCCACGCCCGCGACTTCTGCTACGGTCCCACCCACGAGGAGATCATCACCGAGCTGGCCCGTAACGAACTGCGCAGCTACAAGCAGTTGCCGGTCAACTATTACCAGATCCAGACCAAATTCCGCGACGAGATCCGCCCCCGCTTCGGGGTCATGCGGGCACGCGAGTTCCTCATGAAGGACGCCTACTCCTTCCATCTGGACCAGGGTTCCCTGCAAGAGACCTACGACCTGATGCACCAGACCTACAGCCGCATCTTCAGCCGCTGCGGCCTCGATTTCCGTGCCGTCGCCGCCGATACCGGCAGCATCGGCGGCAGCGCCTCCCACGAATTTCATGTGTTGGCCGATTCCGGCGAGGACGCCATCGCCTTCTCCAATGCCAGCGGCTATGCCGCCAACGTGGAACTGGCCGAGGCCCTGTCCGCGACCCGCGAGCGCCCCGCCCCGTCCCAGGCCATGCGGCTGGTCGATACCCCCAACGCCAGGACCATCCAGGAACTGGTCGGTCAGTTCCAGCAACCCATCGAACAGACGGTCAAGACCCTGGTGGTCGCCGCCTCCGAGGAGCTGGGGTCCGGCCTGGTCGCCCTGCTGGTGCGCGGCGACCACGAGCTGAACGCCATCAAGGCAGAGAAGCTGCCCCAGGTAGCCTCGCCCCTGCGCTTCGCCGACGAGGCCGAGATCCGCGCCGCCATCGGTGCCGGCCCTGGCTCCCTGGGTCCGGTCAACCTACCCATCCCGGTCATTGCCGATCGCAGCGTGGCGGTCATGGCTGATTTCAGCGCCGGGTCCAACCAGGATGGCAAGCACCTCTTCGGCATCAACTGGGAACGGGACCTGCCCCTGCCCGCCGTCGCCGACATCCGCAACGCGCGGGAGGGCGATCCGAGCCCCGACGGCCAGGGTACCCTGACCATCGCCCGCGGCATCGAGGTCGGCCACATCTTCCAGTTGGGCGAGAAATACAGCGAGGCCATGAAGGCCAACGTCCTTGATGAGCAAGGCCGGGCCGCCACCCTGACCATGGGCTGCTACGGCATCGGGGTATCGCGCGTGGTGGCTGCTGCCATCGAACAGAACAATGACGGACAGGGCATCCTCTGGCCCGCCGCCCTCGCCCCCTTCCATGTGGCCCTGGTGCCCATGAAGATGTACAAGTCCCATCGGGTGCGCGAGGCCGCCGAGGCCCTGAAGGCCGAACTGGAGGCTGCGGGGATCGAGGTACTGTTGGACGACCGCGACACCCGCCCCGGCGTCTCCTTCGCCGACATGGAATTGATCGGCATCCCCCACCGGCTGGTCATCGGCGAAAAGGGGCTGGACGATGGCATGATTGAATACCGTGGCCGCCGGGAGACGGAAAACAGCTTCATCGAGCGGGACCGCCTCCTCGATTTCCTGAAAGAACAACTCCAAGAGGTGATGGGCTAACCCTATGTTTGATAAGAAATCTTCCTACGACAGGGACGAGTTGCTGGCCTGTGGCCGTGGCGAGCTGTTCGGTCCCGGCAATGCCCAGCTCCCCGTCCCCAACATGCTGATGATGGACCGGATTGTTCACATCTCCGATGCGGGTGGCGCCCATGGCAAGGGCGAGATCAAGGCCGAACTGGACATCGATCCCGATCTCTGGTTTTTCGGCTGCCACTTCCCCGGCGACCCGGTGATGCCCGGCTGCCTCGGGCTGGACGCCATGTGGCAGATGGTGGGCTTTTACCTGGCCTGGATCGGCAATCCCGGTCATGGCCGCGCCCTGGGTGTGGGCGAGGTCAAATTCTCCGGCCAGGTCCTCCCCACCGCCGGCAAGGTCAGCTATCAGATCGACATCAAACGGGTCATCGCCCGCAAGCTGGTGCTGGGCATCGCGGAAGGCTCGCTCTTGGTCGATGGCCGCGAGATCTACACGGCCAAGGACCTGCGTGTCGGCCTCTTCACCTCGACCGAGGGTTTCTGAACCCGATCGCCGGGTCAGGGGAGCCCGTCAGGATCCCCCTGTTTTTCTGCTACCGTCGTCATGTATTGATTTACCTTCCCTCTAATGTGAACATCAAAATATATCAGAAGAAAATCTAGGACTGCCGTGGCGCCACTCGACAATCTGCCGCCGGGAACCCTGCGAATCCTGCAGATCACCGACACCCACCTCTACGCCGGTCCGGACGGAACGCTGCTCGGCCTGAACACCCTGGCGAGTTTCGCCGATGTCCTGCGTCAGGCGTTGAGCGAGGCGGGCCAGGCGGATCTCATTCTGGCCACAGGCGACCTGGTCCACGACGCCTCGCCGGAGGGCTACCGGACGGCCGCCGGGATGTTCAGCAAGGCCGGCTGCCCCGTCTATTGCATCCCGGGCAACCACGACATACCCAAAGTCATGGAAAGACATGTGATCCGGGACGGGGTATCGGCCCCCTTCGCGGTGCGCCAGGGTCCCTGGCTGCTGGTCATGATGGACTCCACCCTTCGCAAGGGCGAGGGAGGGCACTTCACCCAGGAGGAGTTAAAGCGGCTGAAACGGGCTTTGGACGAGAACCGCGACACCCATGTGATGATCTGCATGCACCACCAGCCCATCCCCGTCGGCAGTGCCTGGATGGATACCATGCAGATAGACAACGCCGACAAATTCCTGCGGATCATCGACCAATATGACAACATCCGCTGCCTGCTCTGGGGCCACGTCCACCAGACCTTCGACAGGGAACGCAAGGGTGTGCGGCTGCTGGCCACCCCCTCCACCTGCATCCAGTTCACCCCAAACCAGGATGATTTCGGCATCGACAACCAGCCCCCCGGTTACCGCTGGCTCGGCCTGCTCCCCGACGGTCGCATCGAGACCGGCGTGAGCCGTCTGCCAAAGGTGCCACCTGGCATCGATTTCAGCTCCTTCGGTTATTAACCCGGATATTTCATGAATTCGCCATGCCCTCGCTTGTCTTTTGATCCGCCAGAAAATTTTCCTCGCTCGACCGTATAGCCCGATACGGCGCTCGCTCGGAAAATTCCCTGGCAAATCAAAATCCGGCGCGATCATCACGGCAATTCATGAAATATCCGGGTTAATCACTCCCGCAAAGAGAGCACACGATCAACCGATGGCAAAGCCCGTCATCGGCCTTTCGGGGATCGGCTCGCAATCGACCCTCTCCACCAAAGCCCTTGGCGGCCCCTGATGCAGCCAGGCCTTCAGGCGCTCGATCCGGTTGGCCTCGCCGCAGGCGACCACCGCCACCCGGCCATCGGCCAGATTGGTCGCGGAGCCCCTAAGCCCCAGTTCCACGGCCTTACGCCGGGTGGAATCCCGGTACCAGACTCCCTGCACCCTGCCGGAGATAAGACATCGAACACAAATTACCGCCACGGGCAACCTCCGTACCATTATGGGTGTAATCCAAAGTGAAGATAAGCGATACCTAATGTAGCCGATACGATTACTGGTGATGAACTACTTGGCGGCCTGAATGGAGTTCCAGTATTTCTCCCAATTCCCGTTTGCGCGAGTAAGGCGCAGTGCGAGCAT
>JAHJDE010000194.1 GCA_018812525.1 Gammaproteobacteria bacterium | reverse complement strand
CACCAACAGTTTGCCTGGCGGCCAGAGCGAGTTGGAACCACCCGATCCCATCCCGAACTCGGAAGTGAAACGACTCAGCGCCGATGGTAGTGTGGGGCCTCCCCATGTGAGAGTAGGACACTGCCAGGCTTTTATACAAAAACCCCTGCTGATACAGTCAGTAGGGGTTTTTTCTTGTGCAGGCCATGACGAACTACCGCTATCAAGTCTCTATTCACTCGGGGCGGGAACACCTGTTCCGGGTTCGTTTGCTTGTCCCCCAGAATCTGCGGGACAAGACCCTCCTGAGCCTGCCCGCCTGGATGCCGGGTTCCTACAAAATCCGCGATTTTGCACGAAATATCATCGAGCTGACTGCTGGTGACGGTCGTTCTGCACTGGTCTGTGAAAAGCTCGACAAGCAGAGTTGGTGCGTCAAAAACGGGGGCAGCGGATTCGAGTTGAGCTATCTGGTCTATGCCTACGATATGTCCGTCCGTGGCGCACATTTGGACGCTTCCCACGCCTATTTCAATGGCCCGGCCCTCTTGCTGCGGCCCGAGTGGGAGGCCTCTGCCACTTACGAGCTGGAACTGATCCGGCCCGAGGGCGACTCCCAGGCAAACTGGAGGGTCCATACGGCCCTGCCGGCCGTCGAGACGGACGCGCAGGGCTTCGGGCTCTATCAGGCCGTTGATTACGCCCAGTTGATCGACTGCCCCGTCGAGATCGGCCTCACCTCATCCAGTCTCTTCTCCGTCGCGGGTATTCCCCATCGGCTGGTAGTGTCCGGGCGCCACGCCGGGAATCTCCAGGAGATCGTCCAGGCCCTGAAGGCGATTTGCAGCACCCATGTGGCCCTTTTCGGCGAGTTGCCCTTTGATGACCAATATCTCTTTCTCTTGCAACTCCTGGGCAGCGGCTATGGGGGTCTTGAGCACAGCAACTCTACCAGCCTGATCTGCGCGCGCGCCGATCTGGAGAATCCCGACAAGGCCAAGCCGACAGAGGGGTACCGCCAGTTTCTCGCCCTCTGCAGCCACGAATACTTCCACCTCTGGAACGGCAAGCGTATTCACCCCGAGCATTACCGCGATCCCGACCTGTCGCGGGAGGTCCATTCCGAACTGCTCTGGGTCGTGGAGGGGATTACCTCTTATTACGATGAGCTGGCCCTGGTCCGGGCCGGGGTGGTCGATGAGCGCGTCTACCTGGATATGCTGGCCCAGAACCTCACCGGCTACTACAAGGGCAAGGGGCGCCTGCGGCAGTCGGTCGCCGAATCCAGCTTCGATGCCTGGACCAAGTTCTACCAGCAGGACGAGAATGCCCCCAATGCCATCGTCAGCTACTACGTCAAGGGCGGCATCCTGGTGATGATGCTGGATCTGGCCATCCGCGCGGAGAGCCAGGGGGAGTCCAGCTTCGATGATGTCATGCGCCACCTCTGGCGTAATTATGGCAGCCAAGGTGTCGGTATTCCCGAAGATGCCATGCCGGCTATCATCGAACGGGCGGTCGGGCTTGATCTCGGCAATCTGCTCCATTCGCTGGTCCACACGACCGAGGAGATCGACGAGCGGCTGAGTGCTCTGCTGACCTCAATGGGCATCCGATTCCGGCCGCGACCGCCGCGAAAGCTCCTGGACAAGGGGGGCTTTCTGGAATCTCCCCCGACGCAACAGGATGCCCCGCCTTGGCTGGGCGTCAATCTAAGGCCTCATCCCATGGGCGCCGAGGTAGTCAATGTCTTTTCCGACAGCCCCGCGATCCAGGCCGGCCTGTCGGCGGGGGATATCCTCATCGCCATCAACGGTTTCAAACTGGAGTACGGCAGCCTTGACGAGGCACTGCGCCGCCTGTCTTTACTGCCGGAGGTGCCTATTCACTACTTCCGGGGTGACGAACTCCTTCTGGGCCATTTCATACCTCAACCCGGCCATGACTTTGTCGCCGAGATCTGGCTCGACCCCGATGCCGCCGAGCCCACCAAACAGGCACGTGATGCATGGTTGCACCTCTCCTGATCCAGGCCCTGGCCGATGGCCGTTTCCACTCCGGCGAGGAGTTGGCGGGCAGAATGGGCGTCAGCCGCACGGCCGTCTGGAAGCAGATCCAGGGCATGGGACGCACCTGGGGCCTGAAGGTTCTCGCGGTAAAGGGCAAAGGCTACAGATTGGCGCAACCCCTGGATCTGCTTCAAGAGGCCGAAATCTTGCGCTGGATCTCGCCCGAGATGCAACGTCGGATTCAGAGATTGGAGATCCATACCCTCATCGATTCCACCAATCGCTATCTGATGGGAAAGGCCAGCAGCGCCCTCCAGGGCGCTCATGTCTGTCTTGCGGAGCAGCAGACGCAGGGGCAGGGGAGGCGCGGCCGTCCTTGGTTCTCCCCTTTTGCGGGCAATATCTATCTCTCCCTCCTGTGGCGTTCCTCCCGCCCTCCCCACCGGCTCGGCGGCCTGAGTCTGGCCCTTGGCGTTGCCGTGGCGGGGATGTTGCGGGAGATGGGCTTTTCTGCGGTCGGCCTGAAATGGCCCAACGATCTGGTTTCAGAAGAGGGGAAACTGGGGGGCATCCTGATCCAGATGATTGGTGAGGGCGAGGGTCCCAGCACCCTGGTGGCCGGCCTTGGCCTCAATGTGCGTATGCCCCCCGAGGCCGGTCAAAATATCGACCAGCCCTGGGTGGATCTCGTTTCCCTGGGGAGTCCACCCAAGCGGTCGCACTTGGCAGGAATGCTCATCGATGTCCTGGTCGATGCCCTGATCCAATATGAAACGAAAGGTCTGGAGCCCTTCCTGAGCCCCTGGCGCCGCCTCGACCAGTATCATGATCGGCAGGTGGTACTTCTCCGTGGAGAGGAACGGATTCACGGACGATGTGCCGGTATCGCCGAGGACGGTGCCCTGCTGCTGGATACCGATAGCGGCAGGGAGCGGTTCCATGGGGGAGAGATCTCCCTGCGGGCAGACTAGGAAGGACTCATGGCATCGATCCTACTGGTCGATATCGGCAATAGCCGGCTGAAGTGGGCGCTACTGCTTGACGGCATTCGGGGCGCGCAGCATTCCGAACCTTACCGCCCCGGCCAGTTGGTGGCGTTGCTCCCAAGGATCTGGCAGGGAATCCGGCCTCAACGGATCTTGATCGCCAGTGTCGCCTCCGAGGCGGTCAACAGGGAGATTGCCCATTGGAGTGAGGCAACCTGGGGGCTCCCCCCTGAATTCATGCGGAGTCAGGCCCAATGCCTCGGCGTCACCAATGGCTACCGGGAGCCCGAACGGCTCGGCATCGACCGCTGGCTGGCCCTGATCGCCGCCTATCACCGATGCGGCGGCTCGGTGGGCGTAGTCGATGCCGGCTCGGCGGTCACCATCGATCTGGTTGATGGTCAAGGCAGGCATCGGGGTGGTTGGATCCTGCCGGGGGTTGCCTTGCAGGGGCGCTGTCTGAGGGCCAACACGGCCATTCCCGCATTCGACGACCTCGCCCCGGTCCTCGCGCCGGGCCATGCCACGGCGGAGGCCATCGCCAACGGCGGCCTGCTGGCCGTAGCCGGGGCCATCGAACAGGCCGCCCGCATCGTGGCAGTCCGGGGCGATTTGCCAGGCATAAGATGGGTGCTTACCGGTGGCGATGGGGATAGACTGGCCAATCTATTGACCCTCGAATTTGAGATAATGGACGGACTGGTTATGGACGGTCTGCATCTGATGGCCGATCCCAAAACCGGTTTCGTCAACGGTGCAGCCATGCACCACTAGCTGGTAGCAAAGCAATGATACGAATGATTGTGGCCGTGCTCCTGGCGGTCAATCTGGTGCTCCTCTTCTGGATCAGTGGCGACAAGGGGGATGAGCGGGATCGACGGCCCCTGGCCGGTGGTGATCTCAAGCTCCTGTCCGAGTTGACCCAGGCCGCCGCGTCACAACCGGTTCCCGTACAGCCAGAGGAGACGGCCAGCCAGCCGGGCGAGGTGGCCCAGGTACAACCGGCGCCGCAGCCTGAGAATCAGACTCCGCCAAGCCAGCCGGCCGCCGTGGAGGAATCGGTCGGGCCTGCCACACCGGCACCTCAGCCTGCCGTAGCGGAGCAGAAACCAGAGGCGCCGATACCCCCAGTCAATGCACAGCAACCATCCCCCGAGGTTCAAGCCCTCCCACAGCCGGCCATTGCTGCTCCCACCCCAATAACCCCGCCGCCCCCCCCGGCGACGAGCCCGGTACTGGCTCAGCCGCAGGAGGTACCTCCTGCGCCCAAGGTGCCCGAGCCCGCCCCTCCCAAGGCCGCGCAGGACAAGCCGACCTGCTTCAGCTTCGGCCCTCTGGAGGAGCGCCTGGCCGCCATTGGCGTCATGGCGCGGCTGAAGGAGCGGACGACGGATCAGAGTATTCGCCAGGAGGGTTCAAAGCACACAGAGGGCTTCCGTGTCCTGATCCGAACCGCCAAGAACGAGGAGGAGGCCCGCGCCCTGGAGCAGAAAATCCTCGCGGCGGGAATCACGGATATCTGGCGCATTAGCCGGGGAGAGGACCAGAACGCCATCTCCATGGGGATGTACTCCCAGCAGTCAAACGCCGCCAAGCGGGCCGAACAGGCCAAGGGGCTCGGCTTCGACGCCAATATTGAAGCCAAGGTAATCGACAAGACCCGGTTCTGGATCAATTTTTCCAGCGGCGAGCCGAAACTGACCACTGCCGATCTGGGCCTCAAACCCGGCCCCGGCCAAACCCTCAAGAAAAGGGCCTGCAACGGCAAGGCATCGAAGTAGCTCTGAGAGGCTGTGAAAAAACCTCCCGCCTACTACGGACGGCCCTGGACGTGGTGGGCAAGGCGCGGCGACCACAATATCTGGGAGTGTAGCGAGCCTACATGACCAGATATTGTGGTCGTTGCAACACAGCCCACCGCGTCCAGGGCCGTCCTCGCTACGGCGGGAGGTTTTTTCACAGCCTCTGAACCCGGCCCGCCAAGGCAAGTCTGTTCTCCCTCTTCAGGTCATGGACCGGGCGTCCGCAGGACCTGGATTGTCGGTCAGGTGCAGATAGTCGAAGACCCGACCTAACTATTCAGGTCGCCCCAAAAAATGCGATTTTTTGGGGCGACCAAAGGGGAGAGTAAGACTTCTCCCCTTTGGAGGAGTGGTACATGGATGTGCCGTTTACGGACCAAAGGATGGAGGAGTGGTACAGGGATGTGCCGTTTACGGACCAAAGGATGGAAACCCCAAAAGCTGTGGAGTAACCATTCAGATCGCCCAAAAAGCCGGTCGACCTGAATAGTTACGACCCGACCAACATTTCGGGCCAGTTGCTGACCCGTTCGCGGTCAATGGCGAAGACCTGATCGCCCCCCGGAAAGTCGAGGTAGTCGTTGAGCCGCGTCGAGGTCCAGATCGAGCGCTGCTAAAGCGGCCATGGGCGATGACCCGCGACTCCCGGTAGTCGGGTTCCCCGCGCGCTTCGAAGACGGATCGCCTCGCGCAGATTCGGCAAGCAATCTCCCTACTCTTTCGGCGCGGCGTCCCTACGCGCTATAATAGTCCGCTCCGCCAAAGGGTCTGTTGGCTCGGGCGGAGGCGTAATGGTGGGCCGCGCCGGTCCCCTCGCGACGCGAAGCCGTGAACCCGGTCAGGCCCGGAAGGGAGCAGCCGCAGCGGTGGGTGCGGGCGCCGAGGTGCGGCTGGCGTGGCTCGCCACCCATTTTTCGAGGCATCTCCTCCCCCGGCGATTCGCTTATGTCCTATCAGGTCCTTGCCCGTAAATGGCGGCCCCACCACTTTTCCGAAGTGGTCGGGCAGGAGCATGTGGTCAGGGCGCTCAGCAACGCCCTCGACAACGACCGGCTGCACCACGCCTATCTCTTTACCGGCACGCGCGGGGTTGGCAAGACGACTCTGGCACGCATCTTCGCCAAGTCGCTCAATTGCGAGACTGGCGTCGGTTCGACCCCCTGTGGTGTTTGCGGGCCCTGCCGGGAGATCGACGAGGGGCGCTTCGTCGATCTGCTGGAGGTGGATGCCGCCTCCCGCACCAAGGTCGAACAGACCCGCGAGCTGCTGGAAAACGTCCCCTATGCCCCCAGCAGTGGACGTTACAAGGTCTATCTGATCGATGAAGTCCACATGTTCTCCGACAGCAGCTTCAACGCCCTGTTGAAGACCCTGGAGGAGCCGCCGCCCCATGTGAAGTTCCTGCTGGCGACCACCGATCCGCAAAAGGTGCCGGTGACCGTGCTCTCGCGCTGCCTCCAGTTCAACCTGAAGCGGCTGCCGATGGAGCAGCTCCAGGCCCAGTTGCGGCGCATTCTGGAGCAGGAAAAGGTCGAGTTCGAGGCCCCGGCGCTGACCATTCTGGCCAGGGCCGCCGCAGGCAGCGTGCGTGACGCCCTCAGCCTGCTCGATCAGTCCATCGCCTATGGCGGCGGTCGGGTGCTGGAGGCCGATGTGCGCACCTTGCTGGGGGTTATCCCGCACGAGCGGTTGCATCATGTGCTGGAGGCCCTGGCCACCAACGACGGATCGGCCTTGATGGGGATAGTGGCCCAGATGGCCGCGGAGGCGCCGGATTTCCCCAGCGCCCTTCAGGGGCTTTTGTCCCTGCTGCATCGGCTGGCCCTGGCCCAAGTCGTGCCGGGGGCTCTGGATGATAGCGAGGGCGACGCCGCCGTGGTGGAGGGCCTGGCGCAACGTATCAGCCCGGAGGATGTCCAGCTCTATTACCAGATCGGCCTGACCGGCCAGCGTGATCTCCCCTTCGCCCCCGATCCCCGGAGCGGCTTCGAGATGGTGCTGCTGCGCATGCTGGCCTTCCGTCCCGCCGATGGGTGGAGTGTGACGGCGCCCGCTCCGGAAAGGCAGCGGTGTGCGGTACCCGCAAAAAGGGAGATCCTTGCCAAAGCCAAGGCCGCCCCTCCAGCCGAGGGCTCGATCTCTGACGACTGGCACAGGGTGGTTGAGGCGATATCCGGTTCTCTGGGCGGCATGGCGACCCAATTGGCCAGCAATTGCGTGGTCGATGGCTGGGAGGGTGATCAGCTCCGCTTGATCCTGTTGCCGGAGGCGGGAAACCTCGCCTCGGAACGCACCGTCGAGCGCCTGCAATCGGCCTTGGGCGATTATTATGGCAGGCCGGTCAAGCTTCGGCTGCAACCCGTGGGTAGCAAGCCCTTGGTGCATCAGGCCCCGGCCCAGCTCAAGGCCCAGGAGCGCGTACAACGGCAGCAGGAGGCGGAACGGACCATCCGCGAAAATCCCTATGTCCAGGCGTTGAGTGCGGAATTCGATGCCACTGTTATTACAGATTCGATCAAACCCATCGACTAACGAACGAGGTATTAGGAATGAAAGGTGGAATCGGCAACCTGATGAAACAGGCGCAGCGCATGCAGGCGGAACTGCAAAAGACCCAGGAACGCCTGGCCGAGGAAGAGGTCACCGCCGAGGCCGGTGGTGGCTTGGTCAAGGTGACCATGAACGGACGCCATGAAGTGCGCCGGATCGCTATCGATCCCAGCCTCATGGGTGACGACAAGGAGATGCTGGAGGATCTGGTCGCCGCCGCCGTCAACGCGGCCGTGGGCAAGGTGGCCGCACACCAGTCGGAGCAGCTCTCCAGCTTGACCGCCGGGATGCAATTGCCCCCTGGCATGAAACTGCCCTTTTGAGCAGATCACCCCAAAAACGCCGCTTCGCTCCGGTCGCTCCCGGCATCCTGCCTCCCGCGACACTAGTCCGTCCCTGCACGTCGTTTTTGCCCCCTCAAGGGGCAAGAAACACTTGGGGCGGCCCGGCGTGTTTCTTGAGCGGAATCCCATGACACGCCGCCAGCTGCTTGACCAGCTCATCGAGGCCCTGCGCTGCCTGCCGGGGGTGGGGGCCAAGTCGGGCCAGCGCATGGCCTTCTATCTTCTGGAGCGGGACCGCGAGGGCGGGCGCCGGTTGGCCGCCATCATGGCCGAGGCCATGGAGAAGATCGGCCACTGTACCCATTGTCGTACCCTCAGTGAGGAGGCGGTCTGCGCCCTCTGCGCCAACCCCTCCCGCGATGACAGCGTCCTTTGCGTGGTCGAGTCACCCGCCGATGTGCGGGTAATGGAACAGGCCATCGACTTCCGTGGCCGCTATTTCGTACTGGGCGGTCGTCTCTCGCCCCTGGATGGCCTGGGTCCCAAGGAAATCGGGCTGGATGTGCTGGAGCAACGCCTTGCGGAGGGCGTGATCAAAGAAGTGGTCCTGGCCACCAACCCCACCATCGAGGGCGAGGCCACCGCCCATTACATCGCCGACATGGCCGGCACGAACGGCGTCAAGGCGACCCGTATCGCCCATGGCGTGCCCCTGGGCGGCGAGCTGGAATTCATCGACGGCGGCACCCTGGCCCATGCCTTCGCAGGGCGCCGGGAATTAAGATAATTCCGAGGAACTTGCAAAATGGCCATCCTGGCCATTTTGCAAGGCGAAAACGAAAAATGCGATTTTCGTTTTCTTCATTTTCAATGGCTTAGGCCATTGAAAATGGCGGTTCATCCCTGAACCTCTTCCGAGTACGAGCGCCTTGCAGGCGCGATAATTCATGATCGCGCCTGCAAGGCGCTCGTACGGACCAATCAACCTTAGTCGTGGAATGGAGCGCAACATGACCGACTGTATCTTTTGCAAGATCGCGGCGGGGGATATCCCGGCCACCAAGCTGTACGAGGACGACCGGGTGGTCGCCTTCCGCGACCTCAATCCCCAGGCGCCGACCCATCTCCTGGTGATCCCGCGCAGGCACATCGCCACCCTCAATGACCTGGAATTGGACGACGCCGCGCTGATCGGCAGTATGTATCTGGCCGCCAAAGAGGTCGCCGCGGCTGAAGGCATCGCCGAGGCCGGCTATCGCACGGTATTCAACTGCAACCGGGATGGTGGCCAGGAGGTCTTCCACCTCCACCTGCACGTCCTGGGCGGCCGCCAAATGAGTTGGCCGCCAGGGTGATTGGGCCTATGCCGCAGGACCCGTCCTGAAACATTCTCGCCTTCTTCATGGGCTACAATTAGCGGTGAGGTTCCAGTCTATTATTCATTGTTGAGCGGCAAGGCCATGACCGAAACCAATCCCACCCCCGAACCGGAAATCCCCGTCGCCGATATACCCAAGGCGCCTCCTCCCCAGTGGGATATCAATGACTCCCAGCTCTATCTGAACCGCGAGCTGACCTGGCTGGAGTTCAACTGGCGGGTCCTGCACGAGGTGGAGGATAAGCGCACGCCCCTTTTGGAGCGGGTGAAATTCCTTGCCATCGTCAGCAGCAACCTGGACGAGTTTTTCATGAAGCGCATCGGTGGCCTGATGCAGCAGATCGGCGCCTGCATGGCGAAGCTGTCGGTGGACGGACGCACCGCCCAGCAGCAGCTCGCCGAGTCTCTCGCCAAGGTGCGCGAGATCGAGCAGCGCAAGGAGGAGTTGCTATACGAGGTGATGGAGAAGCTGAAGGCCCATGACATCCTGCTGCTCCGCTATGAGGACCTGAAGGGAGAACAGGCGGCCCGGATCCGCGACCACTTCTACAACAATATCTATCCGTTGATGACGCCGCAGTCCATCGACCCGGCCCATCCCTTCCCCTTTCTCTCCAACCTCTCCTTCAATCTGCTGGTGACGGTGCGGATCTCGGACAAGTCGGACAAGACTGCCCTGACCCGGATCAAGATACCGGTGGGTGGCGGGGTTCCTCGTTTCGTGCGGGTGGGGGACGCCAACCACTTCGTGCCCTTGGAAGAGGTGGTGGCCCACAATCTGGATATGCTCCTGCCAGAGGTGGAGGTGGTCTCGGTGGAGATGTTCCGTGTAACCCGCAATGCCAACACGGAGCGCAACGAGGAGCACGCCGAGGATCTGCTGTCCATGATCGAGTCGGAGCTGCGTGATCGGCGCTTCGCGCCCATCGTGCGCATGGAGGTCCTGAAGGGGATGGACCCGGTGCACCGGGGCATGCTGGCGGCTGAATTGGGGCTGATCGAGGAGCGCGATGTCTCCGAGGTGGACTGCATGCTGGCCATGCGCGATCTGTTCGAGATTGCCTCTTTATCCCTGCCCGATCTGCACGACCCCACTCACGAGCCCCTGGATCACGCCGAGTTGCGCGGGACCCAGAATATCTTCCATAACATCCGCGACCACGGCCCCTTTCTGTTGCAGCACCCCTATGAATCCTTCGCCAATACCGTGGAGCGCTTTCTGCGTGAGGCGGCGGAGGACCCCAAGGTCCGCGCCATCAAGATGACCCTCTACCGCACCTCGGGCGAATCCAAGGTGGTCGATTTCCTGGTCCGCGCCGCGCGCAACGGCAAGCAGGTGGCTGTGGTGGTGGAGCTGAAGGCACGCTTCGACGAGGCGGCCAATATCCGCTGGGCGTCACGCATGGAGGAGGCGGGCATCCATGTCACCTACGGCGTGGTAGGGCTCAAGACCCACTCAAAGATCGTCCTCGTAGTGCGCCAGGACTACAATGGCCTGCAACGCTATCTGCATATCGGCACTGGCAACTACCACGCCGGTACGGCGCGGCTCTATTGTGACCTGGGGTTGCTGACCAACGACACGGCCATAGGCCAGGACGCCACCGAGCTGTTCAACTACCTGACCACCGGTTACACAGCACAGCGCAACTACAAGAGGCTGCTGCCCTCGCCCAAGATCCTGAAAAAGGCCCTGCTGAAGAAGATCGAACGGGAGCGGAAGCTCCACACCGCCGACAAGCCGGGGCTGATCCAGTTCAAGATGAACGCCCTGGAGGACGTGGACATCACCCGCGCCCTCTACGAGGCCGCCAGGGACGGGGTGCGGGTTGACCTGATCGTGCGCGACACCTGCCGCTTCCGGCCGGGCCTTCCGGGGATTTCGGAGAACGCCCGCGTCCTCAGCGTAGTCGGCCGCTTTCTGGAGCATGCCCGCATCTACTACTTCCAGAACGGCGGCGAAGAGGAGTATTTCATCGGCTCCGCCGACTGCATGATCCGCAATCTGGAGTCTCGGGTGGAGGTGGTGACCCCTGTCGAACATCCCAAGCTGCGGGGTTTTTTGCGTGATCAGATGGATGTCCAGCTCAACGATCAGCGCAGCGCCTGGGAGATGCAGCCGGACGGAAGCTACGTGCAAAGGAGCCCGCGCAGCAGCGAGGAGGAGACCGGCTGCCAGCAGCGGATGATCGCCCAGGCCGAGAAGCGCCTGCGCAAGGCCGAAAAGGAGACGAAGATGCTCGGTAAGCCGAAGAAGTCATCCAGCCGCCGCAATCTACGTTGATCCTGAACCCCTCCCCAGCCCTCCCCTTGTCAGGGGAGGGAGTTCGTAAAAAGGGGGATATATGGAGGCACTTGCAAAATGGCCTTCCTGGCCATTTTGCAAGAAGAAAACGAAAAATGTGATTTTTAGTTTTCTTCATTTTCAATGGCTTAGGCCATTGAAAATGGCGGTTCATCCCTGAACCGCAAGAGGTTCTTGCAGTTTTGCAAGAACCTCTATGGGCCGGCAGCCAGATCAGCCCAGCAGCTTCACCAGCATGCGATAGTAGATCTCCGTCAACTGATCCAACTCTTCCACCCCGACGCACTCATTGACTTGGTGGATGCTGGCGTTGCGCGGCCCCAGCTCCAGGACCTGGGCGCCGGTGGGGGCGATGAAGCGGCCGTCGGAGGTCCCGCCGCTGGTGGACAGCTCGGTCTCGAAACCCATCACCTCCCGGATTGCGGCCTGGGCAGCCGCGACAAGTTCTCCCGGCTGGGTCAGGAAGGGCTGGCCGGAAAGGCGCCAGGTCAGTTCGTAGTCCAGGCCATGCTTGTCGAGGATGGCAGTCACCCGCTGCTGGATGATCGCCTCATTTAGCTCGGTAGAAAAACGGAAATTGAACTGGGCCTTGAGGTCGCCGGGGATGACATTCTCCGCGCCGGTGCCTGCATTGAGGTTGGCAACCTGAAAGCTGGTGGGCGGAAAGAATGCGTTGCCCCTGTCCCAGACCTCGGTAGTCAATTCCACCAAGGCGGGGGCGAAGGCATGGAGGGGGTTCAAGGCCAAGTGGGGATAGGCCACATGGCCCTGTTTGCCCTTGACGGTGAGAAAACCGTTGAGGGAGCCGCGCCGGCCGTTCTTCATAACGTCGCCCAGGGCCTTGACCGAGGAGGGCTCGGCCACCAGACACCAATCAATCTTCTCCCGGCGCGCCTCCAGGGTTTCGACCACCCGAATGGTTCCATCCCTGGCTATCCCCTCCTCGTCGCTGGTGATGAGGAAGCCGATGGAGCCCCTGTGATTGGGATGGTCGCGGACGAAATGTTCGGCGGCGACCTGCATGGCGGCCAGAGAGCCCTTCATGTCCGCCGCGCCCCGGCCATAGAGAATCCCGTTCCGGATCTCGGGCTGAAAGGGGTCGGAGTCCCACCGCCCCAGGGGGCCGGGGGGCACCACGTCCGTATGGCCAGCAAAGCAGAGGAGAGGGCTGGCTTCGCCGCGCCGCGCCCAGAAGTTCTCCACCTCGCCAAAATTAAGCCTCTCGCAACGGAAACCGGCGGCGGCGAGGCGATCCATCATCAGGGCCTGGCAGCCGGCGTCCTCGGGGGTGATGGAGGGGCGGCTGATCAGGTCGAGGGCGAGTTCGAGGGTTTCTGTCATGGTTTCATTTTCTTGGCAGAGGGCGGGCCAGGGTAGCGGTAATGGCCAGTAATAGGGAACTGGAAGAGGATGTCCTCCAGCTTTGGTCCCTGGCCGATGTTGTGGACGATCAGGGGGCGCTGGCCGTCCCCGGAAAGCGGGTCCACGACGATACCGGAGTGGGGCAGGTTGCCCGGCAGCATCCAGGTGACCAGGTCACCGGTCTTGTAGTCCGTCGGGTTGTCGGTGATCGGCAGCACCTGTCCCCTGCGCTTGAAAAAGACTTGCAGGTTGGGCACGCGGCGGTGGTCGATGTTGGTGTCGGGTTTGGTCAGGCCCCAATACTTGGGGAAGGCATCGAAGTGGTCGCGCATCTCCTCATGCACCTCCTTTTGCAGGTCGATTCCCAGCTTTCGATAGGCGCGGATCAGGACATCAGTGCAGACGCCCGTATTGGCGGGTACGTCGCCGCCGGGATAGGGGATGATGACGTAGGCGCCGTCGTAGCGTACCGGATGCCGGATCTGCTCCAGCGCCGCCCCGGCGAGCCGCTGCTCGAACCCCTTGAGTTCCGCATAGACCCCGCATGGAATCAGTGCCGCCAGCAGGAGCAAGCCCCTGTTTGTCACAAGGCCTTTCATATTCCACCTCGCTGAAAACCGCTATGTTACGAACTCAACCCTCGCCTGTCCTCCTTTCGTAGATCAATCGCAGGGCTACGTCATCTAACAGCCTAACGACCATGGGGCGAGGCGAGCCACCCCGGATGATGAGAAATGGCGCAAGGATGCGCCGGTTATGGACCAAAGGATGGAAAGGCCGCCTCGCCCCCTTCGACTGCGCTTCCTTCGACTCCGCTCAGGACAGGCCTGATCGCTCCCCCTCCCCAACCCTCCAAATGGGGGAGGGGGCAAACGCGCGCTTCGCGACTTTCACAGCAACCATCTGGGAAGACGTAGTGGGGCGGGCTGTTCCCGCCGGTCGAAGCCTCGGCGCATTCCGATGTCGGGCACAGCCCGACCGTTCTGGGAGGTTAGATAACGTTGTCCTGGGGCGGCCCGCGTTCGGTTCTGTTCAAAACCCTCGACACTGGGTAGAATTCCGCTTTCGCGCTGGCGTAGCTCAGCAGGTAGAGCAGCTGATTTGTAATCAGCAGGTCGCGGGTTCGATTCCTGTCGCCAGCTCCAATAAAAACAAAGGGTTGCGGATGTCTGCAACCCTTTTTTTGACTCTTCGATATGGGTGTAATCCAAAGTGAAGATAAGCGATACCTAATGTAGCCGATACGATTACTGGTGATGAACTACTTGGCGGCCTGAATGGAGTTCCAGTATTTCTCCCAATTCCCGTTTGCGCGAGTAAGGCGCAGTGCGAGCAT
>JAHJDE010000028.1 GCA_018812525.1 Gammaproteobacteria bacterium | reverse complement strand
TCTTGCGGTTCAGGGATGAACCGCCATTTTCAATGGCCTAGGCCATTGAAAATGAAGAAAACGAAAAATCGCATTTTTCCGTCCTTTGGTCCGTAAACGGTACATCCCTGTACCACTTCTCGTTTTCGCCTTGCAAAATGGTCAGGATGACCATTTTGCAAGTTCCTCATTAGATTACATTGTCCTGCGCAGCACCTACCTCCGCTTCCAGGCCCCGCGCAAGCCGCCACTGCTTGACCTGGGCATAGATCGCGGGGATCACCCCCAGGGTCAGGAGTGTGGAGGAGATCATGCCACCGACCATGGGCGCGGCGATGCGGCTCATGACCTCGGAGCCGGTGCCGCTGCTCCACATGATGGGCAACAGGCCGGCCATGATGGCGGTGACGGTCATCATCTTGGGCCGCACCCGCTCCACCGCCCCTTCCATGATGGCATGGTAGAGATCGGCCGCAGAGGGGGGCCGGCCCTCTTCCCGGCACCGCTGCTTGGTCTCTTCCCAGGCCTGATCCAGGTAGATCAGCATCACCACCCCTGTCTCGGCAGCCACACCGGCCAGGGCGATGAAGCCTACCACCACCGCCACGCTCAGGTTGTAATCCAGCAGGTACATCAGCCAGATCCCGCCGACCAGGGCAAAGGGGACCGAGAGCATGACGATCAGGGTCTCGGTCAGACGGCGAAAGTTGAGATAGAGCAGCAGGAAGATGATCGCCAGGGTCAGGGGCACCACAATAGCCAGCTTGGCCTTGGCCCTTTCCATGTATTCGAACTGGCCGGACCAGGTGGCGTAGTAACCGGGCGGGAAGTTCACCTTCTCGGCCACGGCCTGCTGCGCTTCCTTGACGTAGGAACCGATGTCCCGGTCGCGGATATCTACATAGACATAGGCAACCAGCAGTGCATTCTCGGTCTTGATGGCGGGGGGGCCGTTGTGGATGGCGATATCGGCCAGTTGCCCCAGGGGAATCATGGCCCCTCCCGTCGGCACGTAGACCTCGCTAGCGATGCTCTGGGGATCGTCGCGCAGATCGCGCGGGTAACGTACAGAGACGCCATAGCGCTCCAGCCCCTCGACGGTGGTGGTGACCCGCTCGCCGCCCAGGGCGGTGGCAACCACTTGCTGAAAATCACCCACCGTCACCCCGTAGCGGGCCAGTTGTTCCCGTTTGGGGGTGATATCCAGGTAGGAACCACCGGTGACTCGCTCCGCAAAGGCGCTGGTGGTGCCTGGCACTTCCTTGACCGCCTGCTCGATCTCGCGCGCCACCTGTTCGATGGTGGCCAGATCCTTGCCGAAGACCTTGATCCCAACGGGGGTGCGGATGCCGGTGGAGAGCATGTCGATGCGTGCCTTGATAGGCATGGTCCAGGAGTTGGCGAGGCCGGGGAACTTCAGCGCCGCGTCCATCTCGGCGATCAGTTTGTCCACCGTCATGCCTGTCCGCCAGGCCGATTCCGGCTTGAGGTTGATCACCGTCTCGAACATCTCCAGGGGCGCCGGGTCGGTGGCGGACTCGGCCCGCCCGGCCTTTCCATAGACAGATTCCACTTCGGGGAAGGTCTTGATGATGCGGTTGGTGGTCTGCAATAACTGGGCAGCCTTGGTCACCGACATTCCCGGGAGGGCAGCCGGCATATAGAAAATGGCCCCCTCGTTGAGGGTGGGCATGAACTCCGAGCCGAGACGGCCCATGGGGATCAGAGTCAGCCCCATGGAGAGGATTGCCAGGGCCAGGGTCGCCCCCTTGTGACCCATGACCCAGCGGATGATGGGGCGATAGCCCCAGATCAGGAAGCGGTTCAGGGGGTTCCTGGCCTCAGGCATGATGCGTCCGCGGACGAAGAACAGCATCAGCACCGGAACCAGGGTGATCGAGAGCATCGCCGCTCCGGCCATGGCGAAGGTCTTGGTGAAGGCGAGCGGTGAAAATAACCGCCCCTCCTGGCCTTCCAGGGTAAAGACCGGCAGGAAGGAAACCGTGATGATCAGCAGGGAGAAGAACAGGGCCGGTCCTACCTCCTTGCAGGCCCGGATCATTACCTGGGCGCGCTCCGCCTGGGAGGCCCCCACGGGCAGGCGCTCCAACCGCTTGTGGGCGTTCTCGATCATGACGATGGCGGCATCCACCATGGCGCCGATGGCAATGGCGATCCCGCCCAGGCTCATGATATTCGAACCAAGGCCCAGGGTGCGCATGGCGATGAAGGCAATGAGGATGCCGATCGGCAGGGTGATGATGGCGACCAGGGCGCTGCGGACGTGCATCAGGAACAGAACGCAGACGGCGGCGACGATCAGACTCTCCTCCAGCAGGGTCCATTTCAGGTTATCGATGGCGCGCTGGATGAGCGAGGAACGGTCATAGACCGGGATAATGCTGACGCCTTCCGGCAGACCGGCGGCGATCTCCCGGATCTTGGCCTTGACGTTGGCGATGACATCCAGGGCATTCTGGCCGAAACGCGCCATGACGATGCCGGAGGCCACCTCTCCCTCGCCGTTGAGCTCCGCCAGCCCGCGTCTTTCCTCGGGCAGGATCTCCACCTTGGCCACATCACGCACCAGCACGGGGGTTCCATCCTGGATCTTGAGCACCAGGGATTCGATGTCGCCGGCACCCCGCAGATACCCGAGCCCACGCACCATGAACTCCTTCTCCGCCATCTCCACCACGCGCCCACCCACGTCTCGGTTGGAGTTGCGGATCACCTGGCTGACCCGCTCCAGCGGGATGCCATAGCTGGCAAGCCGGTGTGGATCGACACTGACCTGATATTCCTTGACGAAGCCGCCAACGCTGGCAACCTCGGCCACTCCCTCGGCCTTGGTGAGCTGGTAACGCACGTACCAATCCTGAATGCTGCGCAGATCGGCCAGGGAGCGGTCCTTGCCGGTGAGTGCGTACTGAAAGACCCAGCCGACGCCGGTGGCATCCGGCCCGATCTGGGGCGACACCCCCTGGGGCAGACGCCCCTGCACCGAACTCAGGTACTCCAGCACCCGGGAGCGGGCCCAGTAGATGTCGGTGCCGTCGGCGAAGATAACGTAGACATAGGAGGCGCCGAACATGGAGAAGCCTCGCACCACCTTGGCCTTGGGTACGGCGAGCATGGCGGAAGCGAGCGGATAGCTGACCTGATCCTCCACCACCTGGGGTGCCTGGCCAGGGAACTGGGTATAGACAATGACCTGCACGTCGGAGAGGTCGGGCAGGGCGTCCAGCGGCGTCTTCTGTACCGCGTAGATACCGCCGCCGATGAGCGCCAGGCTTGCCAGGCTGACCAGAAAGGCATTGCGGGCGGACCATTCGATCAGGCGGCCGAGCATCTCAATGCCCCCCTGACCCGTGAGTCACCCGCTCAATGGCGGTGACCACGAATTGGCCGTTGCCCCGGTCCTCGAAGCGGAAGTGGATCGGCTGATCCGGCAGCAGACCCTGAACCAGGGTCGGCGAGGCGAGGCCGAAGTCCATGGTCATGCCGGGCCATTTCAGCGCCGGGATAGGCTTGTGAGTGAGGGTGACTGTCGCGGCGGCGCTGTCATGGGCATCGAAGGTGCCATCGGCCTCGAACGACTTTGCCTGCTTCGCACCCTCGGGTTCACCAAAGCCGGAGAGGGCGGCCCTGAGGTTGCTCTCTGAGTCGATCAGAAAATTGGCGGAGACCACTACGATGTCGTCGGCCTTCAGGCCTTCGAGGATCTCGATGTCATCAGGTCCGCGCATACCGACCTTGACGGCCTGAGGTTTGTATTTACCCTCATCCAGGGCGACCAACACCACCTGACGGGACCCGCTGTCGATTATGGCCGATTTAGGTACCGTCAGACGGGGTTTGCTCCCGGCCAATGCCAGCTCCACATGGGCGAACATCCCCGGCCGCAGCAGCCCCCCGGGATTCTGAATCTCAAGGCGAACGGGCGTGGTCCGGGTGGCGGTATTGAGGGTCGGATAGAGATAGGTGATCTTGGCGGAGAAGCGCTTGTCCGGGTAGGCATCAATGACCACGGCGGCTTCCTGCCCGAGTTTCACCCGCGCCAGATCCTGTTCGTAGATATCGGCGATCAACCAGACGCTCGACAGATCGGCGATGCGGAAGATCGCCGTGCCGGGCATGAATTGCATCCCCTCGACCGCCTTCTTTTCCAGCACGATGCCATCCACGGGCGAGACGTAACTTGGCCGCTGGGGATCGGCGCCCTCCCCTTGCGCCCGGATGTCCCAGTTTTTCAGGCGCTCGCGGGCGGCCTCGGCCAGACGTAATGCGCCTTCCCGAGCAGCGGCGTTCGCGCCGGCCCCCTCCCGCTGAAGCTGCTCGGCGATGCGCACCTCCTGCTGGGCCGAGACCAGTTCGGGACTATAGACCGAAAACAGCGGTTGCCCCTTGGCGACCGGATCGCCGGTGGCATTGACGAACAGCCGCTCGATCCAACCCTGGAACCTGGGGGCAATATCCTGGATGTTGCGCTCATTGACCTCCACCCGCCCGACCGCCCGCAGGCCGGCGTCCAAGGCACGCATCTCGGCACGCGCGGTCTTGACGCCGAGGGTCTGGACGCGGGCGGGACTGACCCTGACCGCGCCGGAGTCGTCTGGCTCCTCGCCCTCGTAGACCGGGATGTAATCCATGCCCATGGAGTCCTTCTTGGGGGTCGGTGAGGTGTCCGGCAACCCCATGGGATTGCGGTAGTAGAGGAGCCTGCGCCCTTTGGCCTCTCCATCGCCAGCGGCTGCCGCCACCGCCTGGGGGCCACTGGCCGGGCGGGTTCCGAGCCAATAGCCAAGGCCCAGGGAGACGCCTACAAGCAGGGCGATGATGCGCAATGAAAGGGGACGATTCATAAGGTGGCTCCGGCCAATTGTTCCAGTGCCGCCAGGCGGATGCGCATATCCACATCCGCATCCAGCAGCGATAAACGTGCGCGCAAGACCTGGCGCTCGGCCTCGATCAGGGTATTGAAATTGACGCGGCCCGTTTCATAGCCGGCCAGCGCGGCCTGATAGCCGGCCTCGGCCTGGGGCAGCAGGGTGGATCGCAGCAGCCGCGACTTTTCGCGGGACGACTCGAAGGCCGCCCAGGTCTCGCCCAACTGGCCTTCAAGTTGTGCCTGGGCCGATGCCACCTTCGCCCTCGCCGCCGCCAGGCGATGTTCGGAGCCCCGCTCCTGGGCACGGCGTGACGATTGCTGCAAGGGGATGTTCATCTCGATCATCAGGTCCCAGGTATCGACGCCCTGGTAGGGCTGATTGTTGGTCAGGCCCAGGGCGAGGTCAGGAAAGCGGTTACGGTAGGTCAGTCGGCGCTGCACTTCGGCGGCGGCGGCACCGGCCCGTTCCCGTTCCAGTTCAGGGGAGCGTTCGGCAAGGCGGTCACGCAACTGTGCGAGGCTCAGGCCGCGCGGCGGCTCGGGGAGCTTCCGGGGCTCGGCAAGGGCGGCATCGGCGGGGCGCGGCAGGGCGGCGTTAAGGGCCGCGGCGGCGTTGCGCTTGAGGCGATCCGCCTCGACCAGCTCCAGCTTCAGACCGGTGATCTCGGCCTGCACCTGGATCGCGTCCTGCTGAGGTACCAGGGCGACACCGTAGCGGGTCAGCACGATCCTCTCCAGCGCCTCCAGCAGGGCGAGCGTCTTCTGCAGGATTCGCGTCTGACCCGCAGCCTGGTAGTGGCGGGCAAAGGCGGTTTTGATGCCTGCCTCCACCTCGATCTGGCTCAGCCGCTCCATCGCCCTGCCCTGCTCTGCCTGAGCCCCCGCCACCTCAGCCCGAAGGCCCCGCTTCCCCCAGAAGGGGATGGGTTGAATGATCCGGTAGCGGGTGGTCCCCACCTCGCCGGGCAGGAGCGAAGCGGAACGATTCGGGTTCACAGCGTTGGTGAAGTCCATGAGTTCAAGCTGAAAGCGGGGGTCAGGCAGGGCGCCGGCCGGCTTGATGTCTTCCTGGGCGGCCTGCCGCTCGAAGCGGCTGGCCGATATCCGGGGGTTGTGCTCGCGCGCATAGGCCAGCAGGGGTTCCAGCGAGGCCCCGAGGGGCTGTTCCCCGCCCAGTGCGGCAAAGGGGACGACCAGTAGCGCGAGGCTCAGTCGGGCTGCCAAGCCGCCAAAGGGGGGGGGATTGAGCGGAGAACACATGGGCTGGCCTCTCTGAGAATTGACGTCCGGATACAATGATATCCGGACGCGACCGGGGTGGGACTTAGGCGTCGAGCAAGAATAACTTGAGCATCTTGCATCTCGTCTTCAGGCCATATTTGGCCGAACCTCAATCGCAAAATCCTCGACGTAGCGCTGCTACGCCTGCGGTTTTGCTCAATCGGTTCGACCCAATCTGACCTA
>JAHJDE010000027.1 GCA_018812525.1 Gammaproteobacteria bacterium | reverse complement strand
TGACCTACCTTGAATCGGGGCGGGTCTATGTTGAGGTGGTGGTGAGTGGCGGGCGCGTGATTCGCGAATACAGCTAAGCGCGTACAGCTTTCCTGGCTGCCCCATCTCTCTGCCAAGAAACGGAAGGCTCTGGAGGCCCAGGGTATCCTTGATCTGCGCGACATCCCGGACACCAGGATCAATCGAATGGCTGCTAGGTGCTCGTTGAACGCAGGCTGATCGACTGGCCGTGGATAGCGCGGCCATCCCGGCCCAGCAGGCGGAGATAGAGCGGAACTGCCGATTCCGGCGCGGGCAACCGATCGGAATCCTCACCGGGATAGGCGGTGCTGCGGAGTTTGGTGCGCAGGGGACCGGGATCGATGGTATTGACCCGGATCTTGCCGTCGTTTTCCAGCTCATCGGCCAGGACCTGCATCAGCCCTTCGATGCCGAACTTGGAGACGGCGTAGGCGCCCCAATAGGCCTTGCCGGCGCGGCCCAGGATGTCGGAGGTGAAGATGACCGAGGCCTGGTCCGAGGCCCGCAGCAGGGGCAGGCAGACCTGGGTCAGGAGGAAGGGGGCGGTCAGGTTGACCTGGAGGATCTTGTTCCAGGTCTCCAGATCGTAGTCGTCGATGCGGCTCAGGAGCTTGAGTTGCGCGGCACAATGGACCAGTCCCTGCAAGGAGCCAAATTCGCGAGCCAGAATCCCGGCCAACTCCTGGTATTCCAGCTCGGCCGCACCCTCGAAGTTAAGCGGAAAGATGGCCGGCTGGGGCGAGCCGTCCCCCTCGATCTCGTCATAGATCTGTTCCAGCTTGGCCGTGGTGCGGCCCACCAGAATGACCGTGGCGCCATGGGCGGCAGCGGCTCTGGCGACGGCCCGGCCCAGGCCGTCACTGGCGCCGGTGACCAGGATGCGGTGGTCCTTGAGCAGATCGGCGGGGGGGGTGTAATCGTTCAACATGGCTGCACTCGCTGCTTTGGAATTTTGAGTTTCTAATTAACCGCAAAGAATATCGTAGGGGCGGGTTTAAAACCCGCCCCTACGCGTTCTTTGCGGTTGAAAAGAGATTTTGAAATTATAGTTGAGAAGCGAAACCCAGCCATTCAAGGATATCAATGGGGCTTTCCACCATCCCGTCCGCGCCCCAGTCGGCGGGGGAGTCCTGTTCGTCCAGATAACCGAACAGCGCCGTCAGGGTGCGGGTGCCAGCCGCCCGCCCGGCCTGGATGTCGCGCTCGGCGTCACCGACGTAGAGGGTTGTGGCAGGATCGGCGTCGATCAGCTTGCAGGCGTGCAGGATGGGGGCGGGATGGGGTTTGCACTGGGGCAGGGTATCGCCGCTGACGATGCAGCCGGCGCGTGAGGTCAGACCCAGCGCCTCCAGCAGCGGTTCGGTCAACCAGCCCTGTTTGTTGGTGACCACGCCCCAGGGGATGCCCCTTTGCTCCAGGGTGGCGAGCGCCGACCCCATGCCATCGAACAACCGGGTCTCGCGGCAGATGTTGTCACGGTAATGGGCCAGGAAATAGCCGCGCAGCCGGGCAAAATCAGGATCTTCCGGCCCGATGCCGAAGCCGTGCCGGATCATGGCGCCGCCGCCGTGGGATACATGGGGGCGGATCCTTTCATAGGGGAGCGGCTCCCGCCCCTCGCGGATCAGGGTCTGATTGAGGGTATGGGCCAGATCGGGCGCGGTATCGGCGAGGGTGCCGTCCAGGTCGAAGAGGACTGCGGTAACGCTCATGGGGCAGCAGGGTTTCAACTGATCAGAGGGCGGCGGCACTGGATCATGTAGTTCACGCTGACATCGCGGCTGTCGAGCCGGTATTCGCGGGTCAGCGGGTTGTAGGTGAGTCCCATCATGCGTTCCAGCTCCAGCCCCGCCTTGCGGACCCAGCGGCCCAGTTCCGCCGGGGTGATGAACTTGGCGTAGTCGTGGGTCCCCTTGGGCAGCAGACGCAGCAGGTACTCGGCGCCGAGGATGGCGAAGAGATAGGCCTTGGGGTTGCGGTTGATGGTCGAGAAGAAGACCGGCCCGCCGGGCTTGACCAGGCGCTGGCAGGCCGCCACCACGGAAGCGGGATCGGGCACATGCTCCAGCATCTCCATGCAGGTGACCACATCGAAGTGGCCGGGCATCTCCTGGGCCAGCCGTTCCACCGGAATGCGTTGATACTGGATATCCAGCCCCGATTCCAGAAGATGCAGACGCGCCACCGCCAGGGGGCCTTCCCCCATGTCGATGCCGGTCACGTCGGCCCCGTCGCTGGCCAGGCTCTCCGTCAGGATACCGCCGCCGCAGCCCACATCCAGGATCTGCTTCCCCCTCAATCCACTGCTCAGCTCGGCGATCCAGCGGTGGCGCAGGGGATTGATATCGTGCAGGGGCTTGAACTCGCTGCCGGGGTCCCACCAGCGGGAGGCTAGCTCCTCGAACTTGTCGATTTCACGGGGGTCGACATTGATCTGAGCAGTCATGGGATGTCGTTCCAAGTCAGGGGCGGTGGCGTCATAGTATAAGGCAATCAACCCGTAATCTTCCCGCGCCAATATTTTGCCTTGTTGCGCAATTCCGACATTAATCCTTGGGGGCTGGAAGCGAGGCACCCGACAACCATCATAACCTTACCGCTCCAGCTCCCAGCGGAAGTCCGAATCCTCGTCGTCTTCCCCTCCCTCATCGCCCTCGTTATCCACCGCCACTTCCAACCCCTGCCGGACCAAGGCGTCTGGCTGGCCGATCCAGTGGCATTGTTTGCAAAAGAGGTCGCCTTGATTCGCCTCCGGCACAGTGGAACAGATGCGTTTGACCGGATCGTAGAGGCTGTTCCCGCAGCGGGGGCAGCAGAGGATAAAGAGGCTGGATGGGTTACTGTCCTGTTTGGGCATGTCAGAGTCTCGGGGAGTGGATGAGGGACGGGAAGCCGTAGCCCTGGCCGGGGGATAGCTGGTGGCGCCTGCGGTCCTCCATTCTCTGCTGCCGCTCTACCGCAAAGGCGGGGACAGGTCCCGCCCTCGGCGGATTTTTCCGATTGTAACTGTAATCGGTTGCAAGCAATCACAAGCCTCAGGATGATGGGGCGTCGTGGATTCCGGTACTTCTAACTTCCCAGAACGGGTAGGTCAGGCTGTGCCCGACATCGGGCTGTGCTGAGGCTTCGTTTTCCCAGATGGTTAGGCAAACGGCAATAAATATAGTATTCATGACTATTAGCAAAAGCAGGGTAGGAGTAGGGGCGGGTTTTAAACCCGCCCCTACAAATGGCCAGGATGGCCATTTTGCAAGGCGGTTCATCCCTGAACCGCAAGAGGTTCTTGCAGTTTTGCAAGAACCTCTATTGTGCCCTCTCTCATGAATGGGGAACTTTGCGCTGTGAACAACTTGAAGCTGCGCCATGTGGCCATAGATACCTACCGGGAAAACGTGGCCTATCTGCATCGGGATTGTCCGCTCTACCGCAGTGAGGGCTTCCAGGCACTGAGCAAGATCGAGATTCACAAGGCGGGAGACGGGCCGCCGGTGATCGCGGTACTGAATGTGGTGGGCGATCCCGCCATCATTGCCTTGGGGGAGTTGGGCCTGAGTGAGCAGGTATTTGCCCAGATGGGGCTGCCAGAGGGCAGCGCCGTGCGCATCTGCCATGCCGCGCTCCCCGGTTCGCTGGCAGCGGTGCACCGCAAGATTGGCGGTGACCGCCTGACCCAGAGCGACTACCGGGAGATCGCCAAGGATATCGTGGAAAACCGCTATTCCCGTATCGAGTTGTCGGCCTTTCTCGTCTCCTGCGCCGAGACGGGTATGGAGCGGGAAGAGGTGCTCTATCTCACCCGCGCCATGGTGGAGACCGGTAGTCACCTCGATTGGGGCGAACCCTTGGTGGTGGATAAACACTGCATCGGCGGCATACCCGGCAATCGCACCACCCCGCTGGTGGTCTCCATCGTGGCGGCCCACGGCATGCTCTTCCCCAAGACATCCAGCCGCGCCATCACCTCGCCGGCGGGCACCGCCGATACCATGGAGGTGTTGGCTCGTGTGGACTTGGCCCCTGAAGAGATGCAGAAGGTGGTGCGGTGCGAGCGGGGCTGTCTGACCTGGGGCGGCACTGCCCGGCTGGCGCCGATGGATGACATCCTGATCTCGGTGGAGCGGCCGCTTTCCCTGGACTCGCCGGGTCAGATGGTTGCCTCCATCCTCTCCAAGAAAATCGCCGCCGGGGCCACCCGGTTGCTGATCGACATCCCCCTGGGACCGACCGCCAAGGTCCGCAGCCGCGCCGAGGCCATGCGTCTGCGCAAGCTGTTCGAGTATGTGGGCGATGCCATGGGGCTGTTTCTGGAGGTGGTCATCACCGACGGCAGTCAGCCCATCGGCCGGGGGATAGGTCCGGTGCTGGAGGTTCGGGACCTGATGCAGGTCCTGCGGCGCGACCCGAAGGCCCCGTTGGACCTGCGGGAAAAGGCCTTGCAACTGGCCGGGCGGATACTGGAATTCGACCCGGACGTGCGCGGCGGTTCGGGCTATGCCATTGCCCGCGACATCCTCGACTCCGGCCGGGCCCTGGCCAAGCTGGAGGCCATCATTCAGGCCCAGGGCGCCAATACGGAAATGGCGCTCCCCGGACGGTTGCACCACCCTGTGGAGGCGGCCAAGGCCGGTTGGGTGACTGTTATCGATAACCTGCAATTGGCTCGTATTGCCCGGCTGGCGGGTGCCCCCATGGACAAGGGCGCGGGGGTCGATCTGCACAGGAAGCTCGGGGACCGGGTGCGCAAAGGAGAGCCGCTCTATAGCATCCATGCCGAGTTTCCGGCGGATTTCGAGTTCGCGATCCAGGCCGCCCGCCAGAATCCCGGATACGAGATCAGCCGATGAATGATGAGGTGCTGCTGCTGGGTTTTCCTGAATCCATGCCCCAGGCCCGCGCCCTGGCCGAGTTCGTCGGGCTGCCCATGGCGGCGGTGGATTTGCACCGGTTTCCCGATGGCGAGAGCCGGGTGCGTCTGCCGGTGAACCTGCCGCCACGACTGGTCTTCTGCCGTAGTCTCGACCATCCCGACGATAAGCTGATCGGCCTGATCCTGGCTGCCGCCGCCGCGCGGGAACAGGGGGCTGTGGAGTTGATCCTGGTCGCCCCCTACCTTGCCTACATGCGGCAGGATATCGCCTTTACCCCCGGCGAGGCGGTGAGCCAGCGCCTCATCGGCCGGTTGTTGGTCAACTATTTCGACGGCCTTCTTACTGTGGATGCCCATCTGCACCGGGTGCATCGGCTGGAACAGGCCGTGCCGGTGGCCCAGGCCCGCAACCTCACCGCAACCGCTCCCATGGCCCGGTTTCTCGCCGGACAGCCGGGGATCAAGAATCCGTTGCTGCTGGGGCCTGACGCGGAATCGCGCCAGTGGGTCGCTGCCATCGCCGAACAGCAGGGGCTGGAATACCGGGTGGCCCACAAGGAGCGCCTGGGCGACCGGAAGGTCCGTGTTCAACTGCCCGAAGGTCCCTATGCGGGGCGCGATCTGGTGCTGGTGGATGATGTGGCCAGTACCGGCCGGACCCTGGAGATGGCTGCCCGTGCCCTGGCCAGACATAGGCCGGCATCGATCTCCGTTCTGGTAACCCACGCCCTCTTTCTGGACGATGCAGTTACACGATTGAAGACCGCAGGCGTGGCCAACATCTGGAGTTGCGACAGCATCGAACACCCCAGCAATGCCGTCCCCCTGGCCCCGCTGCTCGGTGCCGCGCTGCAGCGGATGCTGGGGAAAAATTGCCATCCGCCTTACCCTTGATCCCGGCTGGTGAATCCCGATCAGGCTTCGGGTAATCTCCGCTCATTCAATCAACGGTGGAGAGATTTGCGTGGATCTGGCAGTGCTCTTATTCGATGTGGACGGCACCCTGGCCGATACGGAGCGCGACGGCCACCGGGTCGCCTTCAACCGGGCGTTCCGGGAGGCGGGCCTGGATTGGGACTGGACCGAGCCCCTCTACGGGGAGTTGTTACGGGTGACGGGCGGCAAGGAGCGCATTCGCTACTACCTGGACCATTTCAACGGGGGGTTCCCGCGCCCGGCCGATCTGGACGGTTTCATCGCCGGCCTGCACAAGGCCAAGACCGCCCAGTACGCGCGCATGCTGGAAGAGGGCGCTATCCCGCTCCGCCCCGGCGTGAAGCGCCTGTTGAACGAGGCCCGTGCGGCCGGCCTCAGGTTGGCCATCGCCACCACCACCACGCCCCTGAATGTCACCGCCCTGCTCGACAACAGCCTCGGCCCCGAGGCCCAGGGTTGGTTCGAACTGATCGCCGCGGGCGATATCGTCCCGGCCAAGAAACCGGCCCCCGATATCTATGCTTGGGCCATGGAGCAAATGGGGGTGCCGCCCGCCGCCTGCATGGCCTTCGAGGACTCGGACAACGGCGTGCGGTCGGCCTTCGACGCCGGCATTCGCAACATCCTGGTGACGGTCAACTGCTACACCCAGGGCCAGGACTTCAACGGCGCCGCCCTGGTCCTCGATCAACTGGGCGAGCCCGAAAGTCCCTGCCACGCCCTTTCGGGCGAGGCCCCCGCCGAGGGCTATGTCAACCTCGCCAGCCTCCGTTCCCTCCACGCCAGGATGCATGCCGGATGAATCCAGAAACCTCCTTTCAACCGCAAAGAGTGCGAAGGAAATACTTGGTCTCACTAGGATTCTTGCGTGCCGGAATGCCTTGCATTTGAGTCAAATTCTGCTGCAAGGCGCTCCTACGGTATGGCGGCGTAATTCACGTCTCGTCGGTATGAGGTGGAGCCTCGCTAGTGACCTGGTCTATCTCGACGGGGGTCAATCCCGTTCCGATCGGACCCAGAGCAGGGTGGCCCCGGCCACGGCGGCGGGCATGGCGAGGAAGTTGAGCAGGGGGATCAGCATCAGCAGGGTGACGCCCGCGCCAAAACCCAGTGAATTCAGGCGCTGGGCCTTGAGCCGGCGAAGCTGGTCGCTGAAGCGGATGCCGTGGTTGCCCATGGGGTAGCCGCCGTATTCCAGGGCCAGGAACCAGGCGTTGAACAGCAGCCAGAGGAAGGGGGCGGCCAGGTTGACCCCCGGTATCAGGAAAAGGATCAGCAGGGGGATGGCGCGCAGCAGGAAATAGAGCATCTTGCGCAGTTCGGATAACAGCGAGGGCAGGGCCTCTTTCCACAGTGGGCCGTTTTGGGGTGGCCTGCGGCCGGTCAGATGGATCTCGACCTTCTCTGCCAGCAGGGCGTTGAAGGGGGCGGCGATGAGATTGGCGAAGGCGGTGAAGCTGTAAAAGACAATCAGGACCGCCGCCAGGGCGAAGAGGGGCCAGAGCAGCCAGCGTAGGTAGGAGAACCAGCCTTCTGCCGGCAGCAGCCAGCCCATGAGGCCCTCGAACTGGGTCAGGCCGAGCCAGATCAGCCCCGAAAACACCAGCAGGTTGATCAGAAAGGGGATGAGGACGAAGTGGCGCAACTCCGGTTTCAATACCAGCCGGAGCCCCGCCAGGGCGCAGCCGAAGCCGCTTAGGGGTTCTTTGATGGCCATGGAAATCTTGGAAGAAATCTTGGAAACCTAATGGGATGGAAAGTTTATCAGCCTTTGCCATCACAGGTCAGGGATCGGCTGTTTGCGAAAAAAAATCCTTGAAACCTTTTTATCCACCCCCACATCAGGGAAAATTCGCGGTCTTCCGGGCGCGCGGTAGTCAGGTATTGTTTAAGAACGAATCGGGAAAAATAGGTAATGAGCGAGAGCGAAAACCAGAACGAACCAAAGGATGAGGCAGCCGAGGTGCTGTCGGAGGCCCTCGAAGCGGCTGTGCAAGTGGAAGAGACAAAACCGGCGGAACAGCCTGCCAAGGCAGCTCCTTCCACCACGGAACTCCCGCCTGCCCCCCAGGAAGAGGTCAAGATCAGTTTCGATGGGGTCAACAAGGAACTGGAGGCGGCCCGCGCCAAGGCGGCTGAGAACTGGGACATGCTGGTCCGGGCCAAGGCGGAGATCGAGAATCTGCGCAAGCGGCATGAACGGGAGCTGGAGAATGCCCACAAGTACGGCCTGGACCGCTTTGCCAACGAGCTGCTTCAGGTGCGCGACAGCCTGGAGCTGGGCCATCAGGCGGCCCTGGATGAGGCAACCGACCTGGCCAAGCTGCGCGAGGGTACCGAGCTGACCCTGAAGCTGCTGACCGACGTGATGGACCGGTTCGGGGTGGAGCAGATCGATCCCGAGGGCAAGCCCTTCGATCACGAGCAGCACCAGGCCATGATGATGCAACCCAAGGAGGACGTGGAACCCAATACCGTCATCCAGGTGTTGCAGAAGGGCTACAGCCTGAACGGCCGGCTGCTGCGTCCGGCCATGGTCATCGTTTCCCAATCGGCTTGAAAATTGGGCGATTCAACCCATTTAGGCCATTAAGAACGTAACTATTCAGAACGCCCAAAAAAATGCGATTTTTTGGGGCGGCCACAGGGGAGAGTAAGACTTCTCCCCTTTGGAGGAGTGGTACAGGGATGTACCGTTTACGGACCAAAGGACGGAAACCCCAAAAGCTGTGGAGTAACCATTCAGATCGCCCAGAAAGCCGGTCGACCTGAATAGTTACTTAAGAACTAACATATTTTTTCGGAGCAAGCATTCATGGGCAAGATCATCGGCATCGACCTGGGCACCACCAACTCCTGCGTCGCCATCATGGAAGGCGACAAGGTCCGGGTCATCGAAAACAGCGAGGGCGACCGCACCACCCCCTCCGTCATCGCCTACACCAAGGACGGCGAGGTCCTGGTGGGCCAGTCGGCCAAGCGCCAGGCGGTCACCAACCCCAAGAACACCCTCTTCGCCATCAAGCGCCTCATCGGCCGCCGCTTCAACGACGCCATGGTGACCAAGGACATGGACATGGTCCCCTACAAGATTGTCAGGGCCGACAACAACGATGCCTGGGTCGAGGCCAACGGCAACAAGATGGCCCCGCCGGAGATCTCCGCCAAGGTCTTGCAGAAGATGAAGAAGACCGCAGAGGACTACCTGGGGGAGACCGTCACCGAGGCGGTCATCACCGTGCCTGCCTATTTCAATGACTCCCAGCGCCAGGCCACCAAGGACGCCGGCCGCATCGCCGGCCTGGATGTGAAGCGCATCATCAACGAGCCCACCGCCGCGGCCCTGGCCTATGGCATGGACAAGAAGCGCGGCGACCAGAAGATCGCGGTCTATGACTTGGGCGGCGGCACCTTCGACATCTCCATCATCGAGATCGCGGAGGTGGACGGCGAACACCAGTTCGAGGTGCTTTCCACCAACGGCGACACCTTCCTGGGCGGCGAAGACTTCGATATGCGCATCATCGATTTCCTGGCCAACGAGTTCAAACATGATCAGGGCGTGGACCTGAAGAACGACCCCCTGGCCCTGCAACGCCTGAAGGAATCAGCGGAGAAGGCCAAGATCGAGCTCTCCTCCAGCCAGCAGACTGATATCAATCTGCCCTATATCACCGCCGACGCCAGCGGTCCCAAGCACATGAGCATCAAGCTGACCCGCGCCAAGCTGGAGTCACTGGTGGACGACCTGGTGGACCGCACCATCGGTCCCTGCAAGACCGCGCTCAAGGACGCAGGTCTCACCATTGGCGAGATCAACGAGGTGATTCTGGTCGGCGGTCAGACCCGCATGCCCATGGTGCAGGAGAAGGTGAAGTCTTTCTTCAATAAGGAACCGCGCAAGGACGTAAACCCCGACGAGGCCGTCGCCGTCGGCGCCGCCATTCAGGGCGGTGTGCTGGGCGGACAGGTCAAGGACGTGCTGCTGCTCGACGTGACCCCGCTCTCCCTGGGCATCGAGACCCTGGGCGGCATCATGACCAAGCTGATCGAAAAGAACACCACCATCCCGACCAGCGCCTCCCAGACCTTCTCCACCGCCGACGACCATCAGACGGCCGTGACCGTGCATGTCCTCCAGGGCGAGCGCGAACGCGCCTCGGACAACAAGTCCCTGGGCCGCTTCGATCTGACCGACATCCCGCCCGCGGCGCGCGGCGTGCCCCAGATCGAGGTGACCTTCGACATCGACGCCAACGGCATCATGCACGTCTCCGCCAAGGACAAGGGCACCGGCAAGGAGCAGAAGATCGTCATCAAGGCATCCTCCGGTCTCAGCGATCACGAGGTCGAACGCATGATCAAGGAGGCCGAGGCCCACGCCGAGGAGGACAAGCGGTTCCACGAGCTGGTGCAGGCCCGCAACCAGGCCGACAACATGATCCACGCCACCCGCAAGTCCATGGAAAAACTGGGCGACGACAAGCTGGAGGCCGGTGAGAAGGCGAGTATCGAGAGCGCCATCAAGGACTTGGAGGCCGTGATGAAGGGCGAGAATAAGGCTGAAATCGAGGAGAAGACCAAGGCCCTGGCCGAGGCCTCCGGCAAGATGGCTGAACGCCTCTATGCCCAGCCCGGCGATCAGGCGGGTGAAGCGGGCGATACCGCCGGGCATGGCCATCAGCAAACCTCCGGCGGCGGTGACGACGTGGTCGATGCCGAGTTCGAAGAGGTCAAGGACGATAAGAAATAACCCCTTCAGGTTTGAGGCCTGAGGCTTGAGGCTTGAGTGGGGTCGGTGTCCGATTCCCCTCAAGCCGAGAGCCCAGGGCTTCGAGCCTTTAGCCTCAAGTCTCAAGCCTCAAGCCTAATAAATGACTAAACGCGATTACTACCAAGTCCTCGGCCTCTCCAAGAACGCCGGTGAGGATGAGATCAAGAAGGCCTATCGCCGCTTGGCGATGAAGTATCATCCCGACCGCAATACCGGGGAGAAGGCCGGCGAGGCGGAGAAGCAGTTCAAGGAGATCAAGGAGGCCTACGAGATGCTGTCCGATCCGCGCAAGCGGACGGCCTACGACCAGTTCGGCCATGCCGGGGTCGATCCCTCCATGGGGGGCGGCCCCGGTTTCGGCGGTGGCAACTTCAGCGACATCTTCGGCGATGTCTTCGGAGACATCTTCGGGGGCGGCGGTGCACGGCGCGGCGGCCCCAATCGCGGTGCCGACCTGCGCTATAACCTGGAATTGACCCTGGAAGAGGCAGTGGCGGGCACCACTGTCAAGATCCGGGTGCCGACCCTGGTAGGCTGCGCCACCTGCGGCGGCAGCGGGGCCAAGAAGGGCACCACCCCCAAGGCTTGCCCCACCTGCGGCGGCATCGGCCAGGTCCGCATGCAGCAGGGCTTTTTTTCGGTGCAGCAGACCTGTCCCCGCTGTCACGGCCGGGGCAAGGTCATCGAGACCCCCTGTCCCTCCTGCCACGGCCAGGGCCGGGTGCAGGAGCACAAGACCCTCTCGGTCAAGGTCCCGGCTGGGGTGGATACCGGCGACCGCATCCGTCTGGCGGGCGAGGGCGAGGTCGGCGATCTGGGCGGGCCAACGGGTGATCTCTACGTCCAGGTGTCGGTCAAGGAACACCCCATCTTTACCCGCGAGGATGCCCACCTCTATTGTGAGGTGCCGATCTCTATCATCACGGCGGCCCTGGGCGGTGAATTGGAAGTGCCCACCCTGCACGGCAAGGTGATGCTCAAGATCCCGGCGGGGGCCCAGACCGGCAAGCTATTCCGCCTGCGCGGCAAGGGTGTGAAGCCGGTGCGCGGCGGCCCGGAGGGAGACTTGCTCTGCCGCGTGGTGGTGGAGACCCCGGTCAATCTCACCGCGGAACAGAAGGATCTGCTGCACCAGTTCGAGCAGACCCTCCAACACGGCGGCTCCCGCCACAACCCCCAGTCCCAGGGCTGGTTGGACAAGGCTAAGGGCTTCTTTGAGAAGATGGGCCTCTAATCCGGTTCCGTAGCGCCGCAGGTTGGGTTAGGCAAACGGCAATACATCTATTAGCAAAAGCAGGGCAGGAGTAGGGGCGGGTTTTAAACCCGCCCCTACTTGACCGCGAAATCGCCGCAGTATCGCGGGCAAGCCCGCTCCTATCGACAGGGTCAACTGCGATTTCCAGGATCAGTTGGGTTACAGCGGGAACGCCGCCTAACCCAACCTACAGGGTAATTGAGAAACATATGAGGTTCTTGCAAAACTGCAAGAACCTCTTGCGGTTCAGGGATGAACCGCCATTTTCAATGGCCTAGGCCATTGAAAATGAAGAAAACGAAAAATCGCATTTTTTGTTTTCGCCTTGCAAAATGGCCAGGATGGCCATTTTGCAAGTTCCTCATATTTACCAGGATTAATCATGATTCGAATCGCAATCGTCGGCGCCGCTGGGCGCATGGGCCGTACCCTGATCCAGGCAGTACTGGAGAGCGACGGCCTTACACTGGGTGCCGCCACCGAGCGGGCCGGCTCCAGCCTGATCGGCGCCGATGCCGGCGAGGTGGCCGGGGTCGGCCGGCTGGGCGTGGCCATCGTCGATGATCTGGCCCGGGTGGTGCAGGATTTTGACGTGGCCATCGACTTCACCTCTCCGGCCGCAACGATGCAACACCTCAGGATCTGCCGTGAGGGGGGGCGGCACATGGTGATCGGCACCACCGGCCTGGATGAGTCCCAGAAACAGGCTGTCGCCGAGGCGGCGGGCGATATCGGCATCGTCTTCGCCCCCAATATGAGCGTGGGCGTCAACCTCTGTTTCAGGCTGCTCGACATCGCCGCCCGCGTCATGGGCGACGAGGCCGACATCGAGATCATCGAGGCACACCACCGCCACAAGGTCGATGCCCCTTCCGGCACCGCCCTGCGCATGGGCGAGGTGGTGGCCCAGGCCCTCGGCCGTGATCTGAAAGAGGTCGCCGTCTACGGCCGCGAGGGCCAGACCGGACCCCGCGAACGCACCAGCATCGGCTTCGAGACCATCCGGGCCGGCGACGTGATCGGTGAGCACAGTGTCTGGTTTGCCGTCAACGGCGAGCGGGTGGAGATCGTCCACAAGGCATCCAGTCGCATGACCTTCGCCAACGGCGCTGTCCGCGCCGCCCGCTGGATTGCGGGTCGGGGCATGGGCCTCTGCGACATGCAGGACGTGTTGGGCCTCCGCTGACCGGAACCTGGGTTGGCTTGCTACTAGCCCGGATATTCCATAAATTCACCGTGCCCTCGCTTGTCCTTTGATCCGCCAAGAAATTTTCTTCGCTCGACCGTATAGCCCGATACGGCGCTTACTCAGAAAATTCCTTGGCGAATCAAAATCCGGCGCGATCATCACGGCAATTTATGAAATGTCCGGGCTGGTGTTTTTCCACCGCCGGTCAGGGAATGCCCAATCAGAATCGCGCCTGCAAGGCACTTCTACGGAGGAACTTGCAAAATGGCCATCCTGACCATTTTGCAAGGCGAAAACAAAAAATGCGATTTTTCGTTTTCTTCATTTTCAATGGCTTAGGCCATTGAAAATGGCGGTTCATCCCTGAACCGCAAGAGGTTCTTGCAGTTTTGCAAGAACCTCTACGGGTTGCTGCAAAACCGGGCTCAGGCCTACAGCCCCGCAACTACCGAGACGACCGCCGCCGTCAGGGACTTCAGGTCCCCCTGCCCGATGACGTAGGGCGGCATCAGGTAGACCAATCGCCCGAAGGGGCGGACCCAAACACCGGCCTCGACAAAGCGGGGCTGGATGGTTGCCATTTCCACCGGTTGTTTGAGTTCCACCACGCCGATGGCGCCGAGGACGCGAACGTCGGCGACCTGGGGCATGGCCCGGCAGGGTTCCAGTCCGGTCTTCAATCCCGCTTCGATGGCTGCGATCCGTTCCTGCCAGGGTGATTCCAGCAACAGCCGGATGCTGGTAAGGGCGGCGATGCAGGCCAGGGGGTTGGCCATGAAGGTGGGGCCGTGCATGAAGAGACCGGGGTTGCCGGATGAGATCGCCCCGCTGACCGCTTCGGTGGTGAGGGTGGCGGCCAGGGTCAGGTAGCCGCCGGTGAGGGCCTTGCCGATGCACAGGATATCGGGCGTGATGCCGGCGTGTTCGCAGGCGAAGAGCCTGCCGGTGCGGCCGAAGCCGGTGGCGATTTCGTCCAGGATCAGCAACACGCCGTATCTATCGCACAGGGCCCGCGTCCGACGCAGGTAATCGGCGGAATAGAAGCGCATGCCGCCCGCGCCTTGGACGATGGGCTCTAGGATAAGCGCCGCGATCTCGCCCTGGTGTTGGCTGAGTTGGTCCTCCAGCGGGGCGATATCGGCATCGGTGCAGGGCTCGCCGAAACGGCAGGCGGGGGCCTCGACGAAGAACTGCCGGGTCAATACCTCAGAGAAAAGTCCGTGCATGCCGGTGACCGGGTCGCAGACCGACATGGCACCGAGGGTGTCACCGTGATAGCCGTTGCGGAGGGTAAGAAAACGCTGCTTTCCCGGCTGTCCCCTGGCGTGCCAGTACTGTATCGCCATCTTCAGGGCCACTTCCACCGCGACGGAACCGGAGTCGGCGAAAAAGACCGTTTGCAATGGGGCAGGGGCCAGCTCCACCAGTTTCAGGGCCAGCTCTACGGCGGGGCGGTGGGTGAGGCCGCCGAACATCACATGGGCCATCGACTGGAGCTGCGTTTCCAAGGCCCGGTTCATCGCTTGGTGGTTGTAGCCGTGGATGGCGCACCACCAGGAGGACATGCCATCGATCAACTCGCGTCCGTCTTCCAGCCGCAACCGCACACCGGATGCCGAGGCCACGGGAAAGACCGGCAGCCCGCTGCCCATGGCAGAGTAAGGGTGCCAGACGTGGGCGCGGTCTGCGGCCAGCAGGTCGGCGGGGGACCGTGTATTCATGGGGATCGATTTCCTTGTGTAAAAAATCGGTAACTATTCAGGTCGACCGGTTTTTGGGCGATCTGAATAGTTACAAAAATCGCATTTTTTGGGGTGATCTGAATAGTTACAACGGGTATTTATCCTGTTTAGGCGTGATTTTATAACAGCAGGGGAGGGGGTTTCAGCTTCCCCCTGAACGGTAACTATTTCGTACAGGCTCCTGGTTGTAAACTAGCCAGCCTTTCTTCAAGGTGGCCCCATGTCTATCCCCCGTTTCACAGCCCTGGCCTTACTGGCCCTGTTGGCTGAGCTGGCAGCAGCGGCCCCGCCGCGAGTATTGGTGAGCCTGAAGCCGGTCCATTCGCTGGTGGCCGGGGTCATGGCGGGGGTGGGCTGGCCGGAGCTGCTGCTGGATGGGGGGCAGTCGCCGCACCATTTCGCCCTGCGCCCCTCGGATAGGCGCAAGATCGAGGCGGCCGGACTGGTCGTCTGGGTTGGCGAGGGGCTGGAGACTCCCCTGGCCGGACTGATGGCGGCGCGGGGCAGGGGGCGTCCCCAGCTTGAGCTGATGGAGGCCCCCGGCATGGATCTGGGGCCGGCGGAGGCGGCCGATGGGGAAGGGCGGGGACACCGTCACGCCAAGGGCGATCCCCACATCTGGCTCTCTCTGGCCAACGCGGACCTGATCGTCAGGTTGCTGGTGGATGAACTCGGCCGGCTCGATCCGGCCAACGGGGAGCGCTACCGGGCCAACGGTGAGCGCCTGCGGGAGGATCTGGGCCGATTGGATCGGGAGCTGGCTGTGAAACTCACCCCCGTCAGGGATATCCCCTTTGTCGTCTTTCACGATGCCTATGGCCACTTCGAACGTCGTCATGGTTTGAAGGGGCTGGGGGCCCTGGCCCTGAATCCGGAGCGGCAGCCGGGTGCCCGGCGGGTTGCCGAGTTGCATGAACGCATCCGTTCAGCGGGGGTGCGCTGTGTCTTCAGCGAGCCGCAATTTCCCCCCAAGCTGGTCGATGTCCTGATCGAGGGGACCGATGCCCGGAAGGGGGTGCTCGATCCCCTGGGCGCCAACCTGCCTGCGGGTCCGGAGGCCTATTCCCGCTTGATGCGGGGTCTGGCCGATGCCTACGTCGGCTGCCTGCACCACTGACCGGGATCGGGGCTGATCTGGATGAATCAGAATACGCCGCCGCTGATCACCGCCGAGGGGGTTCGGGTAACCTTCGATGGCCGTGAGATCCTTGCCGGCATCGATCTCCGGGTCCATGCCGGGGAGATCGTCACACTGATCGGACCCAACGGCGCCGGCAAGTCCTCCCTGGTGCGGGCGGTCCTGGGCCTGCTCAGGCCCGATGCCGGGACCATCCGCTTGCGGCAGGGCCTGCGCATCGGCTACATGCCGCAGCGCCTGATGATTGACGTCAATCTGCCGCTCTCCGTGCGGCGATTTCTGACCCTGACCAGCAAGATCCGGCCGGAGCAGTCGCAGGAGGTGCTCCGGGAACTGGGTATCGCCCAACTGCTGGACCAGCCCATGCAGTCTCTCTCGGGGGGCGAGACCCAGCGGGTATTGCTTGCCAAGGCGCTGCTGCGGCGGCCGGAGCTGCTGGTGCTGGACGAGCCTGTGCAGGGCGTCGATGTGGCCGGGCAGGGCGAACTCTATCGTCTCATCGGCCGTTTCCGTGATCGGCTGGGTTGCGGGGTGCTCATGGTCTCCCACGACCTGCACCTGGTGATGGCCGCCACCGATACGGTGCTCTGCCTCAATCGCCATCTCTGCTGTTCCGGCCATCCCGAGACCATCAGCCATCATCCCGCTTATCTGGCGCTTTTTGGCGCGACGGCAGCCGCCCAGTTGGCGGTCTATACCCATCAGCACGATCACCGGCACGATATGCATGGAAATGTAATCCCGCCGGCCGAGGGGAACGGTCATGGATAGCTTCATCTGGCAGGCCCTGGCAGCCGGCATCGGGGTGGCCCTGATCGCCGCGCCCCTGGGCGTCTTCCTGGTCTGGCGGCGTATGGCCTATTTCGGCGATACCCTGGCCCATTCCGCCTTGCTGGGCCTGGCCCTGGGGCTGTTGCTCGATATCGACTTCAATCTGGCCGTGATGGCGGTCGCCATGTCGGTGGCCCTGGTATTGCTGCTGCTCCAGCGGGGCGGCAGGCTGGCCCTGGATACCCTGCTCGGCATCCTGGCCCATGCCGCGCTCTCCCTGGGCCTGGTCGCGGTGGCCTTTGTCGAAGGGGTGCGGGTCGATCTGATGGGCTATCTCTTCGGCGACATCCTGGCCGTTACACTGGGGGATATCGCCTGGGTCTGGGGCGCTGGCGCGCTGGCGCTTATGCTGCTGGCGCTGCTCTGGCGCCCGCTGCTTGCCCTGACGGTGCATGAGGAGCTGGCGCGGGTGGAGGGCATCCGGGTGGACCTGATCCAGGCAGTTTTCCTGCTGCTGGTGGCACTGGTGATTGCCGTCTCCATGAAGATCGTCGGCGTCCTGCTGATTACCTCTCTGATGATCATCCCGGCCGCCACGGCGCGGCGTCTGAGCCGCACCCCGGAACAGATGGCCCTCCTGGCCGCGCTGACGGGCATCAGCTCCGTGGCCCTGGGCCTGGCGGGCTCCCTGCAATGGGATACGCCTACGGGGCCGTCCATCGTGGTCGCCTCGGCCCTGCTCTTTACTTCAAGCCGGGTTCTCCCTTCGCGGTAGGGCAATTGGCCCCGCCCGCCGCGTAGAAGCGGACCGTGGCATCGTCGCTGTTGGTCGCCAGGAAACAGCCGTCGGGCGAGACCGTGATCTTGGCGCCGCACATGTCGTGCTTCTGGTAGGCGATCAGGGTCTTGCCGCTACGGGGGTCCAGGATGCGCACCGCGCTGTCGGTCTGGCGGCTGATGCTGGCCAGATTGCCGTCGGGCATGAACTGGATGCTGTTGACGATGCCGCGATGATCGGTGGGCAGCACCTCGATCTTGCCGCTCTCCCTGGGCCAGCGAAAGAGCTTGAACCAACCCGAGCCGAAGATCTCCCGGCCATCGGGCGAGAAGGCCAGGGAACGTGCGTGGGTCGGGCTCTTTTCGAATGTCCTCAGGCTGTCGTTTTCGGGCCGCCAGAGAGACATGCGGTTCCAAACGTCGGCGGCGGCGACCTCGCGACCGTCAGGCGACAGGGCGATGGCGGTGACAAGGCCGCTCAGCATCTGTTTGGATGCCTTGAGGGTTCCGTCCTCCAGATTCCAGATCCGCACCCAGCCGTCATTGTGGCCGGTCAGGGCGGTTCGCCTGTCGGGGAAGAGGGTGAATTCGTTGATGGGGGTAGGAGACTTCCAGCGCCGGATTGGTTCGCCACTTTTTCGCCAGGTGACCACCTCGCCATCGTAGCCGGCCGAAACCAGGGTGTCGTCCTCGGGCAGAAAGTGGATGCCGTTGACCGAGCCCTTGTGCGCCTTCCACTGGGATATGGCCTCGCCGCCGGGGAGGCTCCATATCTTGATGATCCCGGAATTACCACCCGAGGCCAGGGTATCGCTGGCATCGTTTATGGCGATCGAGGCGCCGCCGGAACTGGCGTTGTCCATGATCTTAAGGGCCGGTTTCACCTCCGGGTCCAGGGGGTTGCAGCCGGCCAAGCCGAGGGAGGCCAGGAGCAAGATCGCCAGTGATGGTCGGATACGCATATGATTTCTCTCGCCTTTCGCATAGCTTACTGAATGGGCGGCTATGCTAGATCAAGGCAGATGCGGGGGCAAATTTGTCAGTGGCAACCGTAGGAGCGCCTTGCAGGCGCGATTGGGGTGGTGAAGATCGCGCCTGCAAGGCGCTCCTACGCGTTGCAGCAGAATTTGACTCAAATGCAAAGCATTCCGGCACTCAAGAACCCTATAAGATCCTGTGCCTGATTTGATTCTTTCGTCTATCTTGATGGTAGGCAATGCAGAAATGGAGGTATGAGATGTTCTTGAAACACGCAGCGAGGGGTGATCTGGTGGAGGTTCTGGATCTGCCCGCCCTGTTCGATCCCTGTGCGGGTTCCCTGAGTGCCCGTTTCCATGCCGGCGAAGAGATGCCAGACGCCGAGAATTTCAAGAAGACCGAACTGGTCTTCCCCTCGGGCGAGAGCTTGCCCCGGTGCTGGGTTGACCCCGGCTACAAGTCCTGACGGGTTGTGAGGCGATTGCCGGAAATTAATATCCCGGATTGCGCAGGATTTTTGTTCCCCTGCAAGGCGCCCCAGGCGGCGCATAGTCGAGCTATGTAACGCCTGGGGCAACGCCGCAGGGGGGCGAAAAGACAAGCAAGATGGGATATTAATTGACAGAAATCGCCTGAGACCTCCCCTATCCTTCAACCGAGCTGAACAGGGTGGAATTCCGCTTTACTAATGCCGCTTCGGTGGGGGAGGCCGAGATCCACCCCTTTCACCAGGGGGGAAAGTCCCTGCTGCTGGTCCGTCAGGGAGGGCGGCTTTATTGTCTGGACAACAAGTGCGGCCATTTCGGTGCGCCCCTCGCGACTGGCAAGTTGACCCAGGGCGCGATCCAATGCGAGGTGCATGGCATCAGCTTTTCCCTGGAGACAGGTCAAGTGGTCAATCGTCCCTGGGAGCGATGCCGATCCCTCGGCGTCTATCCCGTGCGGGAAGAGGGCGGTGACGCCCTCGTTGATCTGCCGGATGCGTAACACTATTTCGGGGCGGCGGGGGGATTGGGTGAGTTGCACTTTTCACGGTGAGGGAACTTAGAGAGAAGGAAAATACAAACGTACCAATTTATCCAGCACCACCGTAGGCGCGGCTTTAGCCGCGATGTCTTTGAATTTCGCGGCTGAAGCCGCTCCTACCATGACGTTTGCAAACGGTTTCTTGTAATCTCCACCTCCCTTAGGAGCTGTCCGGGAATAAGTTGGACAATATTGCTCAAGTTATTCTTGCTCGACGCCTTAATCTAAAATGCTACAATCCCCGGCAAACTCCTCCTTTGCGTCTTTGCGCGAGGCAATATAGGTTTCTTATCATGACTCAACTCGCGCTCGTGATTGATCTGAATGTCTGCGTCGGCTGCCATGCCTGCGTCACTTCGTGCAAGGAGTGGAATACCTCCGGCTGGGCCGGGCCACTGTCCGACCACCATCCCTATGACGCCGATCCCACCGGCACCTTTTTCAACCGGGTGCAGATGTACGAGGTGGGGGTGTATCCCAACACCGAGACAGTCCACTTCCCCAAGAGCTGCCTGCACTGCGAGGAGCCGCCCTGCGTGCCGGTCTGCCCGACCGGGGCCTCCTACAAGCGTCCGGACAACGGCGTGGTGCTGGTGGACTACGACAAGTGCATCGGCTGTAAATATTGCTCCTGGGCCTGCCCTTACGGCGTGCGCGAGTTCGATGAGTATCAGAAGGTGATGAAGAAGTGCACCCTCTGCATCGACCGTATCATCGATACCCGGCTGCCGGAGAGCGAGCGGAAGCCTGCCTGCGTTCTGGCCTGTCCCACCAGTGCCCGCCTCTTCGGCGATGTGCATGACCCCGAATCCGAGGTCTCGGTGGCGATCCGGGAGCAGGGTGGGTATCAGTTGATGCCGGAATGGGGCACCCAGCCATCCAACCACTACCTGCCCCGGCGCAAGGTCCGCATCCACATCCACGCCGACGAACTGGTCCGCGCCGACAATCCGCTCAAGCGGGAGGACATCGTCCGCGAGACCGGCGAGACCCTCGACGACGTGGCTTGGTGATTCAGGGAGTTGCATCTTTTGATCGAGGCGCTCGTCTGGGTTTCCCGTTGCTCGATGTCTACAATACAGCGCAACAGATATTGACCAACAAGGAGCAAGACCATGAGTGACAATGTGGAGAGCCTGATCCTCGAACACCTGCGACACATCCGCGACCGGGTCGATCAGATCGCCGATGATGTCGGTACCCTGAAGTTGCGGTTATCCTCGCTCGAATCGCAAGCCGCGGGCCTGCACGGCGACAATGCCATTGCCCATCAGCGCATGGACAAGATCGAAACCCGGCTCAACCGAATAGAACGCCGACTTGAACTCCACGAGCCGGCCTGATTTCCGCTAGGAGAAGAGTTCCATGCATCCCGCCTTCTCGGTCATCTTTCTCACCACCCTGATCGGTGTCGGCCAGGGGTTGTTCCTGGCCCTGTTCACCGGCCAGATCTACGACCTCGCGACCCTGCTCGACGTGCAGCTCACCCCGGCCTTTTACAGCCTGGGGAGCCTGATCGCGCTGCTGTTTCTGGTCCTGGGGCTGGTGGCCTCCTTCTTCCATCTGGGCCACCCGGAGCGGGCCTGGCGTTCTATCGCGCAGTGGCGCACCTCCTGGTTGTCGCGGGAGGTGCTGGTGCTGCCTCTCACCCTGGGGCTGATCGCCCTCTATGGGCTCTTCCACTTCCTGGGCTGGACCCAGCCCCTGTTCACCCTGGGCGAGGCCGTGCCCGTCGATGCCACCCTGATCATCGGCCTGGCCGCGACCCTGGCCACCTTTGGCCTCTTCCTCTGTACCGGCATGATCTACGCCGGGCTGAAGTTTCTTCAGGAGTGGCATAGCCCCCTGACGGTGGTCAATTTCACACTGCTGGGGATCGCCTCCGGGTTCACCCTGGCGGCGGCCATCTCGGCCTGGATGAACAACGGCCTGCTCTTTTTTTATGGGGGCTGGGCTGTGGTGGCGATCTCGCTGGGCCTGCTGGGCCGAGGCGCCTCCCTGGTCCGCAACGGCGCCATCAAGCACAAATCGACCCTGCAAAGTGCCATCGGCGTCCGCCATACCCGCATCCAGCAGAAGGCCATGGGTTTCATGGGCGGCTCCTTCAATACCCGCGAATTCTTTCCTGGGGCGGGTCTGCCGACCCTGGACCGGGTCAGGAACGGCTTCCTGATCCTGGCCTTCCCCCTGCCCCTGATACTGCTGGCGTTCTCCTTCCTGGAACAGGGTCCGTCCATCCTGCCCTTGGCCGCCTTCGGCATCCAATATCTGGGTCTGCTGGCCGAGCGCTGGCACTTCTTCGCCGAGGCCCGGCATCCGCAGAATATCTACTATCAGTCGGTGGCCTGAGAGGGCTTGACGCCCCAGTCCTCCGGCCAGTTTATTCCCCTGCCATCCGGCGCAGACGATCGACCGGATTCGGGTGGTAACGGACCCCGTTGGCTTGCATCAGGATCACGGCCTCGTGAAATGAAGGGATGAGCCCTTGTTCCTTGGCCTTGAGCAGGACTCCCAGGGTGCCAACGACGGAGAGGCCGATCAGCTCGGCCATGTCGCGCCCGATGCGTTCGTCGATGATGACCCGTTTGGCGCCGAGCTTCAGGGCCATGTCCAGGGTGTCGCGCTCGCCGCGGTCGAGGCTCAGGAGCAACCCCGGCAGGGTAGGGGGGAACGGCCGGGATCACCTGAATCCATGGCAGGGAGCGCAAATCGGGAACCGCCACGGGGCTGGCCGCGCCGCATTCCTCAACCACCGACTCGACCACCCGGATTTCGCCGAACAATGCGGGCAGCAAGTCGAGCCGGCCGATCCCTGCCAGGGCAATCAGGGGTGTCGTGTTGCAGAAGATCATCGGGTTTCAGCCGGCAGCGAGGTCTCGCGCGCCAAGTCATCGGTGCTGTCCTCCAGCAACAGGGCACCCGAAGCCATGGCGCGCATCAGGAAAGTCACTCGGGGGATGCCCAGCCAAGTCGCGGCCGTACCCGAAGACAGCCGGCCCTCGCGGAATAGGATGATGGCCGCCTGCTCCTTCATGAATCCGGCCAGGCCCTCGGCATTCATGTGGAGGCTGACCAGGATCTCGGGAGGGCAGTCGATGGAGAGTTGCTGATTCATGTCGGTTCTCATTCAGGAGTCGTCCCGATGAAGCCTAGCCTAATCCGGCTGACCGGACATCCTTCTCCGCGATAGAGGCGGGCCGTTGATCCCGGTTCCTAAGGCGTCGAGCAAGAATAACTTGAACATCTTGCATCTCGCCTTCAGGCCACATTTGGCCGATCTTCAATCGATCTGCTTCGCGGCAGAGCCGCTCCCACGGCGGTGGGAGCGGCTCTGCCGCGAAAATAGGCGGTTTTGCTCAATCAGATCGACCAAATCTGAGCGCGATATTGTCCAACTTATTTCCGGACAGCTCCTAACTTCCCAGAACGGGTCGGGCTGTGTCCGACATCGGGATGCGCCGAGGCTCTGACTGGCGGGAAGACTACGTCTTCCCGGCGATCTCGTCCAAGACACGCTGCAAGCCGGCTTGTATGGCTTCCAACAAGGCTTCGGGGTTGCCGGACGCATCCTTCAATGCCTCCTCCAGCGCTGCCGACTGGCGGGCCAGGGTGTCGGCGCCGATGGTTGCGGCGGTACCTTTCAGGGTATGGGCCGCGCGTTTGGCGCCATTTTCGTCTCCTTGGGCCAGGAGGTCTTGGATGAGGCTGACCGCCCCACCCTGGGTCGCGGCGAATTTGAGCAGCATTTTGGTATAGAAGGCCAGATTACCGTCCAGCCGGGCCAGTGCCTGTTCCCTGTTGATCTCGCTGGCCGGGGCCGGTGGGTCAGGGGGTAGACCCTGTTCCACTGGAACGGGCGCTCCGGGCAGGGTATCTGCCGCCCCCTCCCGGACGGGTTTGATCCACTTGGCCAGGGTCAGGTACATGTCGCGCACGTTGACGGGCTTGGCGATGTGGTCGTTCATGCCGCATTGCAGCGCCCGTTGGATATCGTCCACCATGGCGTTGGCGGTCATGGCGATGATGGGCAGATCGCGGAGGCGTTCCTGCCGGCGTATTTCGACGGTTGCGGTGTAGCCGTCCATGACCGGCATCTGGCAATCCATGAGGACGCCGTCGTAGCGGGTCGTTTCGAGCATGCGCAGGGCCTCCAGGCCGTTTCCCGCCACCTCGATGCTGGCCCCACAGCTACTGAGCAGGCCCACGGCGAGTTCCTGGTTGTATTCGTTGTCCTCCACCAGCAGAACCCGCGCACCCTGCAATTGGCGCATGGCGTCGTTGTAGATCCGGTCGCGTTCCTTGGCGCGGGAGACCTTGACGAGGCCATGGCCGAGCACCTCGGTGACGGCGTCCAGCACGGCGGAGGCCGACACCGGCTTGCTCAGGACGGACTTGAGATCCATCTCCATCCGGGCCGCTTCCTTCAGTGCGTCGTCGCGCCCGTAGGCGGTGACCATGATGATGGCGGGTAGCCCGGAGACACCCTCGCGTCTCAGTTCCTCTATGCACTCCAGGCCATCCTTCCCCGGCATGCGCCAATCCATCAGCACCAGGTTGAATGTCTCTCCCGGTTTTCCGTCCCTGTCCTTGAGCCGCTCAAGTGCCCTGGCGCAATTGGGGACGGTCTCAACCGCCATGCCGAGTCGGCCCAGCATGGCTTCGAGGATTTCGCGGGCACTGGAATTGTCGTCCACGACCAGGGCGCGAAGGCCGGCCATCTCCAGGACCGGACGGGCGGGCCGCTGCTGTTGTTTGCCCAGGCCGAGCCGCACCCGGAAGTGGAAGCTGCTGCCCTTGCCCGGTTCGCTCTCTACCCAGATCTCGCCCTGCATCAGTTCCACCAGCTTGCGGGATATGGCGAGTCCCAGGCCCGTGCCGCCGTATTTGCGGGTGGTGGAGGCGTCGGCCTGGCTGAAGGTGAGAAACAGTCTGGCCCGCTCCTCGGGGGTCATGCCGATGCCGGTGTCTTTGACGGTGAAATGGAGATCCACGCGCGCCTCGCTCATCGCCGCCCGCCGGACGGAGACGACGACCTCGCCCGCCTCGGTAAATTTGATGGCATTGTTGCCCAGGTTGACCAGGATCTGGGAGAGCCGGAGCGAATCGCCAATCAGTGCCGCAGGGACATCGGCTGCAACGTCAAACAGCAGTTCTATCCCCTTTTCCTCCGCCTTCAGGCCGACCAGGTTGGAGAGGTTGTCCAGCACATCCTCCAGCAGGAAATCGGCCGCCTCCATGTCCAGCTTGCCGGCCTCGATCTTGGAGAAGTCGAGGATGTCGTTGATCACGCCAAGCAGGGACTCGGCCGACCGGTGGACCTTCTCCACATAATTGCGCTGGGACGGGTCCAGTTCCGTCTGCAATGCCAGATAGGACATGCCGATGATGGCATTCATGGGGGTGCGGATCTCGTGGCTCATGTTGGCCAGAAAACGGCTCTTGGCCCGGTTGGCCTCCTCGGCCGCTTCCTTGGCCGCCGCCAGTTCCCGCTCGTAGTGCTTGCGGGACGAGATGTCCTGGAACACCGCCACGGAGCCGGTGAGTTCCTTCTGTTCGTGGATGGGCACCGCCACCATCGAGACAGGAAAGACGGCCCCGCTCTTGCGGATGAAGACTTCGTCCTCGGAGCGGTAGCTGGAACAATCGGCGATAGCCCGGCTGGCGGGGCATTCGCTGGCCGGAAGAGGACTGCCGTCGGCCTTGTGGGAGTGGATGATGTCGTGGATGTCCTGGCCCGCCAGCTCCTCCAGGGTCCAGCCCAGCAGGCGCTCACCTTCCCGGTTCAGGAAGATGCACCGGCCCTCCGTGTCCAGGGCGTAGACACCCTCGCCCATATTATCCGTCAGGCTGTAGAGGAATTTGTTGGTCTCGTTGACCCGCTCCTGCATCTGCATGCGTTCGCTGATGTCGGTGCTGATAGAGATGTATTTGAAGGGCTGACCCTTCTCGTCGAGGAAGGGGACCACCGTCGAGGAAACCCAGAAGGGCTGCCCATTCTTGGCCCTGCTCTCGATCTCGCCGTGCCAGACCTTGCCCCTGTCCAGGGTCTGCCACATATTCTCAAGTTGAGGCTGGGACTGCTCCCCGGAGAAGGCGATGCAGAGGTTGTTGCCCAGCAATTCCGTCCGCTCGCGGCCGCTGATGGTGCAGAAACTGTCGTTGGCGTAGGTGATACGGCCCTGGATGTCGGTGCTGCTGACGATGGCGTGCTGATCCAGGGCGAATTTCTGGAACGCCAGATCGCTGGCCAATTCCCGCAACTGGCGGTTGGAGAGGCCGATCTGCCGCACCACCATGAACCCCACGAGCAGCACCAGGCCCATGACCACCGCAGCCAGGCCGACCTTCAGGGTTTCGTAAAATTGCTTACGATTACGGAGACTCCGTTCCAGCTCTGTCAGCCGCTGCTGGCTGACATAGAAGAGCCGGTTGGCGTTTTCCGTCATGCGCCGGAAGATCGAGGGGAATTGCCGGTTGATCTTGTGGATGGCGGTATCCACCTCGTCCAGACCATCCCAATCCTGCTCTGCGTCCAGCTTGAGCCGGCGGGCCAGCAGCCCCGCCAGCCGGTCGGCCATCTCACCGATCTCCCGTAGCTTGGGCCGTAGCTCGATGGCCTCCAACACATATTGATCCTTCCGCCCGGACGACCGGTAATGGATCAGCCGTTCCATGGTCTCCTTGCTCTCGATGTTGAGCCAGGTCAGCCTCCGGATGGTGCCGCCCAGCTCCAGCACCTCCAGGGCCTCGCTCAACTCGCGCAGATTCTGGTCGATCTCCTTACGCACGAAGCCCTGGCCGCGCGCGTTGGGCGTAATCGCCATGCGATAGACATTGGCCTGGATCTGCCCCAGATCCTTGATGATCAGTTCCCCGATCAGCAGGCGGGAACGCTCGTTGGCCGACTGCTGCTCCAGTTCACCGACCAGACGCGTGAAGAGCAGGTCGATGCCGATCAACAGAGTGAAGCCGATCACATAGATCAGCAATTGCAGATAGATCCGCGACGAGGAGACGCCCCGGTCAGGTGCACCATCCCGGATGATCCGCAGGAGGGGATTGGTCTCCGACATCATTCCTGCTATTCGAATTTTTTCGTGTTATCGATAAAGCCGTATTGACGGAAAATGGCCTGCCCCTCCGGCGAGGCGGCGTACTCCATGAAACGCCTGGCGACCGCCGGATGTTTGGAAAAGGTCAGCAGGTTCAGCAGCAGCTTCTTTGGCTCGGCAACGGCCGGGTCCAGATCCAGTGCATCAAACTTACCGCTGTTTTCCGGGAAGAAGGCCGTGGCCCGCCAATTGAGGATGATGTCCGCGTCCCCGTCCTCAAGCGCCTTGTTCATGTTGCGCGAATCGGTGGTCAGAAAGACCGCGTTGTCCATTACCGCCTGGTAATTGCCAAACTTCTGCAGGATGCGCTTGGTCTCCCGGCCGATGCTGCCCGTCTCGGGGTTACAGGCGACTACCGCCAGATCCTTGCGCGTCAGATTGTTCAGGTCCGCCTTCAGCCCCTTGGGGTTCCCCTTTGGTACCAATAACGCGGCCTGGTTGTAGCCCAGATGCACGAAGTCACCCAGCAGGCCTTCATCCAGGTGTTGCTTGCGGTAAGAGGCCGAGCCGGGCAGGTAGAGGTCGCCCTTGCGGCTCTCCTTGAGGGCCTGGTAGAGATCCTCCGAGCCCCCCTGGCTGATCTTGATGGTGACGTTCTGCTCCTTCTCGATGATCCTGGCGATGGCCGTTATCGGATGGGCCATGGTGATGCCGCAATAGATCAACAATTCCGGCTTGGACTGCGCCGTCGTGTTGGGCGTCTCCTGTCCGCAACCGGTCGTCAGCAACAGGGCAACCATCGGAAACAGCAGGTTGTATCGAAGCCACATGTTTCGTTCTCCTTCTAGGGTTCCTGGAGTGCAGGAACGCGTTGCATTTGAGTCAAGTTTTGCCGCAGCCTGTAAGAGCGCCTTGCAGGCGCGATGCGCGATGGTGACTTATCGCGCTTGAAAAGCGCTCCTGCAACATGGCGTCTGTTTTCACGGCTCGTCGGTCTGAGACTGAGCCCTGCTAATTTATAGTGATGGCCAGGTTCGATCATCCTGACTCCAGCCCGTCCAGCCAAGGATTCTAGTCACTAATCGAATCAAAGATGACAAATTTTGCGAAGAAATCATCGGGTGGCCGCCATGGCCGGGACGATCCGGAATCGGGTGATGGAGCAAGCTGCAGCGATAGCGGCACGGCCAAGTCGAGTCAGTCTTTCTCCAAACTTCGTCCAATTTGCCTACTCAGTCGAGGAACTTGCAAAATGGCCTTCCTGGCCATTTTGCAAGACGAAAACGAAAAATGCGATTTTTCGTTTTCTTCATTTTCAATGGCTTAGGCCATTGAAAATGGCGGTTCATCCCTGAACCGCAAGAGGTTCTTGCAGTTTT
>JAHJDE010000001.1 GCA_018812525.1 Gammaproteobacteria bacterium | reverse complement strand
TGAGCAAAACCGCCTATTTTCGCGGCAGAGCCGCTCCCACGGCGGTGGGAGCGGCTCTGCCGCGAAACAGATCGATTGAAGATCGGCCAAAGATGGCCTGAAGATGAGATGCGAGATGTACAAGTTATTCCCGGACAGTTCTTTAGGAGAGGGGTATGGCCAGAAAGCTCGTCTTGTGCTCGGACGGTACCGGCAACAGCGGGGGTAAGGCTCGCGGCACCAATGTCTGGCGTTTCTACCAGGCGCTCATCAAGCACCCCGAGCGGCAAATCGCCTTCTACCAGGATGGGGTAGGCACCCAGAGCTTCAAGTTCTTCAAGGTGCTCGGCGGGGCATTCGGGTTGGGTCTGAATGCCAACCTCCGCGAGATGTATGCCTTTCTCGTCCATAACTTCAAAATCGGCGACGAGATATACCTACTGGGCTTCAGCCGCGGCGCCTTCACGGTGCGGGCCTTGGCCTATCTCCTGGCGCACGACGGCATCGTCAAGCCGGACGACGATGATCCGAAGAATACAGAGAGGCGAATTGAGGCGGTTCTTAGCAGCTACCATCGGTCGCGTGCGGAGATCCGGAAATTCGGGAAGGAGGCCGACCTCGGGCTCGATACCAAGGCAGAAACAAGTCTGCCGTTGGAAACCTTCCTTCAGAGCTATCAGTACCTGGGCAAACTGTCGCTGAAACAGGCGGTCCAGGAAGTGCAGAAGAAAGCCAAGCCCCCTCCCTTGCCCCTCCCTGAGAAAGTGTACGAATCGCTCCCCCCGCAGGGCGTCAAATTCATCGGCGTGTGGGACACTGTGGATGCGGTGGGCCTGCCCATCGATGAACTGACCGAGGCCCTCGACTGGCTATTCAAGTTCCGTTTCTACAGTTACGACCGCTACCCCATCGCCGAGCACAACTACCACGCCCTTTCCCTGGATGACGAACGGCACACCTTCCATCCGGTGATGTGGGAGGAGTGGCGGGATGAAAGGGGGAAGGATAGGGTAACTGACAGACATGTTGATCAGGTCTGGTTCCCCGGCGTACACAGTAATGTTGGCGGTGGCTACCCAAAGGACGAGATGGCCCATGTTCCCCTCTACTGGATGATGCAGAAGGCTGAAGCGGTGGACGGCGGCAATGGCCTCCTCTTTCTCCCAGAGTTGCGTGCTGAGGCAGCCGGCCAAGGGAATCCGGCGGGGAAGATATACGATTCCCGCGCAGGGCTTGCGGCCTACTATCGCTACAAGCCCCGCAACCTGCCAGAAATCTGCAAGCAGGCCCATGCCCCGGTGAAGTTGCACCCATCGATATTCCAGCGGGTCGAACGCTTCGCCGAAGGCTATGCGCCCGTGATAGTCCCCGCCGAATATGAAATCGAACCGGGGGGCGGGCATCATGCCAACGACCAACACAGGGATCTCCGTCTGGCCGCGCAGGAGGTGGCAGACCAGGTGATCTGGTGGCGGCGGGGCCTCTATTTCCTGTTGCTGGCGACCACGGGCGGGTTGCTGCTTGCGGTGCATCGCTTCGCGGCCATGCCCTTGCCGCAGTCGGAAGGCTGGGCTGGTCTCATCGAAAGGATTCCAGCTTACTTCTCCGAGTTTCTGCCCGGTTTTCTGGAGAAATTGCTGGCGGCGTTCAATGGCCGGGCGGGTGCGCTGATCTCGTTCATCCTGGGGTTCTCCACCCTGTTCCTATTGCGCGGATACCTGAAGGCGCGGACGGGATATCTGGGCAAGCTGGGCTGGAATCTGGCAGCCGGTAACACAAATCACTTGCCGGAGAAAACGCTACTCGAAGCCCTCGCCGTTGCGATCAAGCATTGTTACGCCTCGCAAAGGATCCGGGATTTCGTCCGGCAACGGTTGTTTCCCATGGCTGTATTCAGCTCGGCAGCCATGTTGCTTGTCCTGTGGATGTTCAATGCCCTCGCTTTACCCCCCAATATGCCGGTGTGCGGGAGCCAACAGGTGGAGGCGAAAAGGCTCGATGGCATAGGTGACAAACGGGTGCTCTCTGACTTTCATACCTGCAACCCCTGGTATGCCACGGGTATTGCCTTGGTGAAAGGCGAGACCTACTTGGTCAGGGTGCGGGAGACCAGTGACTGGATGGATGGACAGATACCGGCCAGTCCCGACGGCCTGCGGGCCAATCCCGGTTTCATGCAGAAACTAATGGCCTTCGCCCGCCGTGACTGGCAGCAAGGGGGCGGGACGAAAGAAGGCTGGTTCCAACTGGTGGCAGCTGTTGGGGGTAGGCAGCAGATCGCCGTCGGTTCCGGCAAGAAATTCACGGCAGATCACAGCGGCCCCCTCTATTTTTATGTCAACGACGCCCAGTGTGATCTCTGTCTCCAGGGCCAGTTCGACTATTACCGCAACAACCGGGGGACGGCAGAGATAACCGTATCAAGAATTGCCAGGTGATGTGCGTGTTCAAATGGGGTTGCCCGAGAGCAACCCTTGATCGGCGGGCATCGCCCCGCCCGAAGCCAACCTGGCCGGGACCCCTGGCCTTGAGATACGCACTGCTCGCCGCTGGCCCAGAATTGCGTGAGACCTTCGACGCGGCCTTGTCCATCCCCTTCGAACCGCGCCACAACATCGCACCGACCCAGTGGGTACCGGTGGTGCGGAGGAATGGGGGCTGCCGGGAGGTCGTCTCGATGTCCTGGGGTCTGCTGCTCGACTGGCCACAGGGGACCCAACCGAGCGCCAGTGCCAGAACATCTGACATGGCTGTACCCCCCTTGCCGCTGGATAAGATAGGGGTGGAATCATATAAGAAGATCCCCCAGAAACGTCAGAAAAATAAAATGGCGTCAAATAATAGGGCATTGATATAGCCCCCGGCGGGTTCTAAATTAGCCTGTCAGAGGGAGTGGGGGCCGATCTGACTGCAAGTTATACAAACGTGTCTTTTGGATAGGGGAGATTGACATGTGGAGGATATTTCTGCTCATCGCGTCGGTGCTGGCGGCTGGCGTCCTGGCGAATGAAACAACGACGGCGGCCGTAACGATAATGGAGGGGGAAGCTGAGTCCCCAGCGCTGGAAGAACCCTTCCCCCTGCCAGAGGGCCTGCGGGCGGCGGTGAAGTTCTGGACCCGGATCTATACCGATGTGGATATCAGGGGCGGTCTGATCCATGACAATGAATCCCTGGATATCGTCTACGAGCACCTGGATCTCAGCTTCGATCTGGAGCCGGACGAGCGCATCGAGTGGAGACTGAAGCGATACCGCTCGATGCTCTGGAATCTGGCGGAGGGCGACCGTTCCGGGCTGAACTGCGAGGAGCGGCGCTTGCTTGCCCTGCTGGGGGGTAACCCCAGTAAAGGCGCCCTGAGGGCCGCGGCGAAACGGGTCCGGTTCCAGCGGGGCCAGTCGGACCGCTTCGTGGCTGGCCTGATCCGCTCCGGCGCCTGGCGGGCCTTTATCGACCAAACCCTCGCAGCCTATGGCCTGCCCCAAGAGCTGGCCGTCCTGCCCTATATTGAGTCCTCCTACCACCCCCTGGTCTTTTCCCACGCCGGGGCCGCCGGCCTCTGGCAATTCATGCCGATCACCGGACGGCGTTTCATGCAGATCGATCCGGTGCTGGATGAACGCCTTGACCCCTTCGAATCCACGCTGGCTGCAGCCCAACTGCTGCAATTCAATCATCGGATCCTGGGAAGCTGGCCTCTGGCCCTGACCGCTTACAACCACGGCGTCTCGGGGGTTCGCCGTGCGGTCGAGAGCACCGGTTCCAGGGACATTGGCGTCATCGTCAACAACTACCGTGGGCCGTTGTTCGGATTCGCGTCCCGCAACTACTACGCCGCCTTCCTGGCGGTGTTGGAGGTCGCCAAGCATCCCGAGCGCCATTTTTACCAAAGGATCGAGCCACGGCCCGCCGTCGAGCGTTCCCGTTTCGAATTGGCGGCCTACCTGCCGGCGGATATCCTGGCGGAAAGGCTGGGCATCGACAAGGCGGCGTTGAAGCGGGTCAATCCTGCCCTGGGTGATCAGGTGTGGCGCGGCAGCAAGCACATCCCCAAGGGCTACCGTCTGAACCTGCCGGAAGGGTACGATCCGGACAGCATGGCCGAACGGTTGCAACGGGCGGCCCTGGAGGCAGGCATCGATCAGCAGCGGCCCGATATCCATTACGAGGTAAGTCCCGGCGACACCATCGCCACCATTGCCCTCAAATACCGGGTGGGCCTGGACGAGTTGAGGGCAATGAACGGCATCGAGGATGACAAGGGCATCCGCATCGGCCGGACCCTGCGACTGCCCCCACCCGGCAGGACCAAATCCCCACCGGGGAGCGAAGAGGGTGTGAGGCGTTACCAGGTGCGCTCCGACGACACCCTGTCACAGATCGCAGAACGCTTCGGCTTGAGGACATTCGAGCTGATGAAGGCCAACGACCTCCTCCATGAGGAGGACGCGATGCCGGGTCAGATGCTGATGATACCCAGGGCCAAGGCCAAGCCCGGCGAGCAGGTTTATCTGGTGTGCCAAGGCGACACCCTCTCGCAGATCGCCGAACGTTACGGCTTGAGGACCCCCGAACTGATGGCGGCCAACGATCTCGATGACCGGGACAGTATCAGGGAAGGCCAGGTATTGAGGGTGCCCAAGCCCAAGGCCCGGCCCGGCGAGCGCATCTACCGGGTGCGCCCTGGCGACACCCTTTCCCAAATCGCGCGGCGCTTCGGGCTGAAACCCCCGGAACTGCTGGAATACACCGGCCTCTCTGGCCAGGAGCCATTGAAACCCGGCAAGATCTTGCGGGTTCCCTTTTCCCCGGCCAGGGAGCCAGACAGCTAACGAATAGCAGAAGAGGTTCTTGCAAAACTGCAAGAACCTCTTGCGGTTCAGGGATGAACCGCCTTGCAAAATGGCCAGGATGGCCATTTTGCAAGTTCCTCAGAAGGCGTCCCGAAGAGCAGCCTACCCATGCAGACGCTCGAAATAGTCGTAGGTCAGGTGGAACACGACCGGGCTCAGCAGGAGGAGTGCAATCAGGTTGGGAATGGCCATGAGGGCGCCGAAGGTATCGGTGATGAGCCAGATCAGATTGATATCGATCTGGGCACCGGCCAGGACCAGGGCAGGCCAAACCCAACGGAAGCGGGTAGCCGCCTCGTTGCCGAACAGATATTCGCCACAGCGCTCGAAATAGAGGCCCCAGCCCAGAATGGTGGTAAAGGCGAAGAGGATCATGGCGAGCGTGAGAATGACGAGGCCAAAGCTCGACAGGCCGTTGGCAAAGGCCGATGCCACCAGGTCCACACCCGACTTGCCGCTGCTCCATTCCCCCGAGACCAGGATCACCAAAGCGGTGATGGTGCAGACGATAAGGGTGTCGAAAAGGGTGCCGAGCATGGCGATGGCGCCCTGACGCACCGGTTCGTCAGTCCGCGCGGCGGCGTTGGCGATGGCGGCCGTGCCCAGTCCGGTCTCATTGGCGAAACCGCCGGTCATGCCCCAGCGCATCGCCAGCAGCACCGTTGTGCCGGTGAAGCCGCCGGTGGCTGCGGCCGGGCTAAAGGCGTATTTGAAGATGAGCATAATGGCGCCGGGAAGCATGTCTATGTTGGCGACAATAATGGTCAATCCGCCGGCCACATAGAAACCGACCATGAGGGGGGTCAGTATCCCGGCAACTCTGGCCAGACGCTGAACCCCGCCCATGATGATCAGGTAGACCAATCCCGCCAGGGCCAGCCCCGACACCAGGTAAGGGATGCCGAGACTGGACTTGAGGGCGCCCGCCACGGCATTGGCCGGCACCATGTTACCGATGCCGATCCCGGCCAGGATGGCGAGTAGGGCGAAAAGCCAGGCCAGCCAGCTCCAGCCCTGACCCAACCCGTTCTTGATGTAGTACATGGGGCCGCCCACATAGTGGCCTTCCTCGTTCCGCTCTCGGAAATGGACCGCCAGCACCGTCTCCGCAAACCGGAGGGCCATGCCGATCAGGGCCGCGCACCACATCCAGAAGACCGCGCCGGGACCGCCGATGGCGATGGCCGTGGCAACGCCGACAATGCTGCCCATGCCGATGGTCGAGAAGAGGGAGAGCATCAGGGCGTTGAAAGGGGAAATATCCCCTTCCTGATTCGATTCAGGTCCCCGCCAGAGCATGCGGATGCCGTAGCCCATCCCCCGAACCGGCAGGAAATGGAGCCCTATGGAGAGAAACAGCGCGATCCCCAGCAGGAGCATCAACAGGGCTGGCCCCCGGAACAGGGCGTTCATGTCCATCAGTAGGTTAACGATTTCCACAAGGACTCCCGTATTGAAGTGAGACTTTGGTTCTACAGCCTGTAGGAGCGCTTTCTAAGCGCGATTAATCAAAATCGTGCCCGCATGCCTAAAGGGCGCGAATCTTCTCCAACTGCGCACCCAGATTGGCCAGGGCCGCCCCGGCCGCCTCCAGTTTCTCCTTCTCCTTGTTCACCACCGAGGCAGGGGCCTTGTCCACGAAGCTGGGGTTTTGCAGTTTGGCCTCGGTGCGCGCCATGTCATCGCGCAGACGACCGATCTCCTTCTCCAGGCGGGCCATCTCGGCGGCCTTGTCGATCAGCCCGGCCATGGGGATCAGCACCTTCATGCGGCCCACCAGGGCCATAGCCGATTCCGGCCCCGCGTCGCCCTCGGCCAGGATGCCGACTGATTCGGTGCGGGCCAGAAAATCGAGATAGGGACGCGCCTTCCCGGCCCAGTCGCGGTCCTGGGCGTTGGTGTCGGCCAGCAGCACCGGGACCGGCTTGCCGGGGGCGATGTTCATCTCGCCCTTGATCTTGCGGATGCCGAGGATGAACTGCTTCACCCACTCCATCTCGGCGCTGGCAGCGGGATCGATGAGGCCGGTATCGGCAACGGGATAGGGCTGGAGCATGAGGGTTGCTCCATCTACGCCCGCCAGTGGTTTTACCTGTGCCCAAATCTCTTCGGTAATGAAGGGCATCATGGGGTGGATCAGGCGCAGCAGGGTCTCCAGCACCTGCACCAGAGTACGGCGGGTGCCGCGTTTTGCGGAATCGGAAGCCGTGGCGCTGTTCAGCACCGGCTTGGAGAGTTCCAGATACCAGTCGCAATACTGGTTCCAGGTAAATTCATAGATGGCCTGGGCGGCGTGGTCGAAGCGGTAGCCGTCCAGGGATTCACGAACGGCGGCGATGGTCTCTTGCAGGCGCGACAGGATCCAGCGGTCGGCGGCGGAGAGTTCCAGGTCCCCGGAAAGGCCGCAATCCTGGCCTTCCGTATTCATCAACACATACCGCGCAGCGTTCCACAGCTTGTTGCAGAAGTTGCGGTAGCCCTCGATGCGGCCCATGTCGAAATTGATATCGCGGCCAGTGGAGGCCAGGGCGGCGAAGGTGAAGCGCAGCGCATCGGCGCCAAAGCCGGGGATGCCGTCGGGGAACTCCTTGCGGGTCTGCTTCTCGATCCGCTCCCGCAGATGGGGCTGCATCATGCCGCTGATGCGTTTCTGCACCAGCGCTTCCAGCTCGATGCCGTCGATCAGATCAATGGGATCGAGCACGTTGCCCTTGGACTTGGCCATCTTGTGGCCCTGGGCGTCGCGTACCAGACCGTGGATGTAGACCTCCTTGAAGGGGGCCGCGCCGTCCATGAACTTGAGCCCCATCATGATCATGCGGGCGACCCAGAAGAAGATGATGTCGAAGCCGGTCACCAGCACTGAGGTGGGATAGAACTGCTGCAAACGCTCGGTATTCTCGGGCCAGCCCAGGGTGGAGAAGGGCCAGAGGGCGGAGCTGAACCAGGTGTCGAGCACGTCCTCATCCTGGGTCAGGGGATAATCGGCGGGCAGGCCGTGCTTGGTCCGTACTTCTTCCTCTGACCGGCCCACATAGACATTGCCCTCAGCGTCGTACCAGGCCGGGATGCGGTGGCCCCACCAGATCTGGCGGCTGATGCACCAGTCCTGGATGTTGCGCATCCAGTCGTAATAGGTGTTCTTCCAGTTATCGGGGATGAAGCGGATCTGGCCCGACTCCACCGCCTCGATGGCCGGCCCGGCCAGGGGGGCGATGCGCACGTACCACTGGTCGGTGAGGAAGGGCTCGATGACCGCGCCGGACCTATCTCCACGAGGCACCATCAATTTGTGATCCTGGATCTTCTCCAGCAGCCCCAGGGCGTCGAGATCGGCGAGGATGCGCTTGCGGGCCTCGAAGCGGTCCAGACCGATGTAGGCCGCTGGGATCAGGCCGCCCTCTTCAGGCGCGTTAGAACGGACGGCGGCATCCACAGTGAAGATATTGATCAGGCCGCCGTGGGGCATCTCAGCGATGACCTTCTCATCCCGATGGCGCTGCCAGACGCCGTAGTCGTTGAAGTCGTGGGCCGGGGTGATCTTGACGCAGCCAGTGCCGAATGCCGGGTCCACGTAGTCGTCGGCGATGATGGGGATCTTGCGCCCGGTCAGGGGCAGTTCCACCAACTCGCCGATCATGTGGCTGTAGCGCTCGTCGCCGGGATGGACCGCCACGGCGCAGTCGCCGAGCATCGTCTCCGGGCGGGTAGTGGCTACCACCAGATGACCCTGGCCGTTGGAGAGGGGATAGCGCATGTGCCAGAGGCTGCCGTTTTCTTCTTCGGACAGCACCTCCAGATCGGAGACGGCGGTATGCAGCTTGGGGTCCCAGTTGACCAGCCGCTTGCCGCGATAGATCAACCCCTCTTCATAGAGGCGGATGAAAACCTCCTTCACCGCGTTGGAGAGCCCCGCATCCATGGTGAAGCGCTCGCTGGCCCAGTCCAGGGAGGAACCCAGCCGGCGCAATTGGCGGGTGATGTTGCCGCCCGACTCTCCCTTCCACTCCCAGACCCGCTCGATAAAGGCATCGCGCCCCAGATCGTGGCGCGTCTTGCCCTGGGCTTCGAGCTGCCGCTCCACCACCATCTGGGTGGCGATGCCCGCGTGGTCCGTCCCCGGCTGCCAGAGGGTCGGCTCCCCTTTCATGCGGTGGTAGCGGATCAGGGTATCCATCACCGTGTTGTTGAAGCCGTGGCCCATGTGCAGACTGCCCGTGACATTGGGCGGCGGGATCATGATGCAGTAGGGCGCGCCGTTGCAGCTCTCGGCGGGGGCAAAGTACCCCTGCTCTTCCCATGTCTGATAAAGCTTCTGCTCAATGGCGCGCGGATCGTAGGTCTTTTCCATGGGGCTCGGTCGTCAAGGCGTTGAAAGGAGCGAGATTATAACCGAATGGGGCGGACGGGTTAGCACCGTCGGTCGCCCGCCAGGCAGATGGGCTGCTGGCCTTGCCGCGTGCGTTTTCTTCAGAACACTTCTATCGGGTCAGCAGAAACAGGGGGTCAAGCAGAAACAGGGCGGCAGGGGCCAGACCACGGTTTTTCTGCCATCCTTCCAGCTCCCTGAGTGTCGGAAAAACCCATGCCCCGCCGCGCACGTCTATCCCTGCCGAATGTTCCCCAGCACTTGATCCAGCGTGGCAACAACCGGCAGGTTTGTTTCGCCGCCGATGAGGATTACCGCTTTTATCTCGACTGGCTGGGCGACCACGCCGCCCGCACCGGCTGTCGCATCCACGCCTATGTGCTGATGACCAACCATGTGCATCTGCTGGTCAGCGGGAAGTACGGGGTCAAGTCTAACATTCCAGCAAATGTTGGAATGTTAGACTTGACCCCGTGTTTCTACTCTAGCGTGTTTCTAGCAGTGTGCTGGACCTGCGCCCCCTAGGGTTCGACGTTTGTCAAGATAGTTGTCGGCCAGCAGTTTATCGGTTTCATCGATGACCGATACCACACTGTTGTTTGAGTGCGGATCGATTCCAGAATACAGTTTCATGGCACGTCTCCTCTCTTCAGTGGTTCGACAAGTCTTCGTAAACTCGACGATACCGCCGGGGTGAGGCGGCGGCTAGATGATTATCAGTTCTCGCCTTGTAGCCTAGGCTACAAGGCGAGAACCCAGCTCCTGCCATCTCCTGCATGAAAATGGATGGCGATGCCCTCGCCTTCGAGATCGAAGGCATCGGCACTGCGGCGTTGGTGCATTGATACACTCTGGCCAGCTCTGTCCCCGAGATGAATACGAAAAGAGGTCGCATCCATGGCGAGAAAGCCGAAAAAGAACCCCCACTCCGGTCCAAGGCCCGAGGCCCATCGGCTGCAAGCCATCGATAAGCTGCTGGAACAGGGACGCTTCGAGGAGGCATTGGAACATGCCGACCGGGCGCTCAAGGTATTTCCCGGTATCGGTGGTTTCTATCATCAGCGCATCGATGCCCTGGAGTCGTTGGATCGTCCCCTTGAGGCGGAGCTGACCGCCTATCACTGGACCCAGGCCCGACCGGGGAGCATCCGGGCCTGGAGCTCCCTCCTCTCCTTCAGTGTGGATAACAACCACCCCCTCCTTAGCTATCATGCTGCGGTCCATTACAACGCCCTGGCCGAAGGAACCGATGAGATCCCTTATCCCATCCTCCCGGAGTTCGAACGGAGTATCGAGGAGGGTGGCATCAGTCCCTATGGCGACGGCCATCTGAGCAAAGAAACGGCTTTCCTCGTGGAACTGGCGGAGATCTGCATCCAGACCGATGCCTTCGAGGAGGGCATTGAGATCCTCCTCAAGGCAGATAACGCGCCTCCTCTTCGCAACAATCTGGGGATATGTCTGTTTCATCTGGGGCGGCTGGATGAGGCCCTCGCCTGCTTCAACGAAAACTGGGCGCGGGAGCCGCGTAACCTGTTCGCCTTGGGATGGATTGTCAAATTGCGACTGTTGTTGGGGCGGGAGGAGGCCGCTGTTGGGTTGCTTCCTCCCCTGGTGAGCGCCATCCCCCTGAGGGATGAGGACCTGATCGCCCAGATCAGCGTCTTGCTGCTGCTGGGAAGGGAACAAGATGCCCTGCGGGCCTTCGAGGCTGGCATCCGCCAGCCCTGGTGGAGGAATGGGGTGTTTCACCGGCTCGGCATGATCAAACACCTGGGGGCGGTCTGTCACTTGCGCGCCGGCAAGATCAAGGCAGCCCGCAAGCTCTGGCGCGAGGCATTGGATGAGGCCCCCGATCTGGACTTGGCGCGGGAGAATCTGGCCGATCTGGAGCGGGAGCAGCGGGAGAGAAATGGACCCTGGTTATTGCCGCTGATCGAGTACCTGCCCAAGTATTGGCTCAATAAGTTGCAGGCAGGGTTTCAAGATCGCAGCGACGAAGATAACAAGAAGCGGCTGGTTGCCACCTGTGGCGCCGTCTCCAACGCCTATCTTCAGGCTCTGAGCGCCATCGGCGACAGCATGACCCTGCAATTCTGCGCCTGGCTGCTGCATGTCCGCGCGCAACAGGGTGACAAAGAGGCGAGAGAGGGGTTGTTGGCAATATTGCGATCACCCCAGGGTAGTCTTCAGGATCACCTCGATCTGGCGACCCGGATGCGTGAACAGGGCATACTCGCTGTGCAGGAAGCCGTCGAGATCTGGAATGGCGAGGAGCTGCAACCTGTCCGGTTACAAGGCTATAAAGTCTCCGGCGAGGCCCGACCCTCGAAGCTCACCAAGCCCCAGATGGATCTCCTGGGTCAGGCCCTCGCCGCGATCAGAGGGAAGGACTATCAGCGGGCAAAGGGCATTCTGGAAGGTTTGAGCAAAAAGGTCCCTGGTGAGGGCATGATCTGGAACAACCTGGCCGTAGTACATAGCGCCCTGGGGAATGACCGGGAGGTGGAACGCATGCTCCACCAGGCCGTAGAGGCCGACAGCAGCAATGTCATCGGCCGCTGCAATCTTGCCATGCACTACATCGGATCAGGCGACAAGGAGAGGGCCAAGGCTCTATTGATGGATCTCCCCCTGAGGGACGAACTCCACATACAGGAGGCGATAGCCGGCAACGGGGTCAATGCCGTTCTGCTGGCCTCGGAAGGGAGGTTCGAGGAGGCGGAGAAACTTCTTGAAGCCCTAAGACCGATGGCCGAGGAGTACAAACTCCTCGCCAGACTGGACGACTATGCCAGACTTGTCAGGAAGATGCGTGGAGGGTTGTTACAACGCATGCTGAAGGCGGTCAAGCCCGTGCGATAGTCAAGCGGCATGAATTTCCGACCATCGAGCACCGGTTGCTGGACGAGATCGAGAAGGCCCACCCCGATGTCTTCAACCTGCTGCTCCAGGTGATGGACCACGGCACCCTGACCGACAACAACGGCCGCAAGGCCGACTTCCGCAACGTCATCATCGTCATGACCACCAATGCCGGCGCCCGGGAGATGGGCCGCTCCTCCATCGGCTTCACCCCCCAGGACCACCGCACCGACGGCAAGGAGGCCATCAAGCGCCAGTTCTCGCCCGAGTTCCGCAACCGGCTCGACTCCATTGTCCAATTCAAGCCCCTGGGGGCCGGGGAGATCGCTAGCGTGGTGGAGAAATTCATCTTCGAACTGGAAGGGCAACTGGAAGAGCGCAAGGTGGCCATGATCGTCACCGACGAGGCCAAGACCTGGCTGACCGAAAAGGGCTACGACCCCGCCATGGGGGCAAGACCCATGGCCCGCGTCATCCAAGAACACATCAAAAAGCCCCTGGCGGAAGAACTGCTCTTCGGCCGGCTCAAGGACGGCGGACGGGTGAGGGTGAAGAAGGGACCGGAAGGACTCGATTTCGAGATCGAAGGCGTGCGAGAGATGGCATTGGCGGACTGAGAGGCTGTGAAAGGCCCTGAACGCGGAGGGCTCTGTTGCAACGACCACAATATCTGGTCGCCGCGCCCTGCCCACCAGCCCAGTGCCACCCTCGCTACGGCAGGAGCAGGACAATGTCATCTAAGGAACTGTCCGGGAATAACTTGTACATCTCGCATCTCATCTTCAGGCCATCTTTGGCCGATCTTCAATCGATCTGTTTCGCGGCAGAGCCGCTCCCACGGCGGTGGGAGCGGCTCTGCCGCGAAAATAGGCGGTTTTGCT
>JAHJDE010000193.1 GCA_018812525.1 Gammaproteobacteria bacterium | reverse complement strand
TAGAAGATCGGCGATCACTTCTGGACTATAATTTTTCTCCTTTATTGCTCGCACCGCAATCTTTCGGAGATAGCTCATAACGTCATCAGGTATCTTTCTCGCATCGCTTAGCCATTCTTCACTCATGACTGCATTCTCCTTATCGTACTTCATTCAGATTATATTGAAGTATAGTTTATAGATGACTATTCTTCTAATAAATGTTCAGTTAACTCATAACCGGGCAATAACGCTCCGAATTTATTAGGCCACCCCCTCCCCAACCCTCCAGAGGGGGAGGGGGCTGAACGGTTACATTGTCAATGGCTTCTTCAACCGTCTCGCCTTGGGTTGTGGTACCTGTTTCAGGGTTAAGCGCGATATACCCACCTTCTTCAGCGTGCGTTAGAACGGCGGTAAGTTCCATGGTTTTGCTCCTGGATTCAGAAACTTAGGAGGTTCTTGCAAAATGGCCTTCCTGGCCATTTTGCAAGAACCTCTTAGATCAGAAGATAGAGAGAGAAAGGGGGGTTGACCCTTTTCTCCTTGAAACGGCAGGGTGTAGGTTGGCCTTCAGGCCAACATGTCGGGCTAAAGCCCGACCTACGGTGGTGGCGTTTCATGTTGGCTGGCTACTAGAAAAGGGATCTGACTTTTCCTCCCCTGCCGGGGCGGGCAGTTCGAACACTTCCCAAAGGGGAATCTCCAGGCCTTCAAGTGTGGCGAGGATCAGCATCTCGTCGGCGGCGATGACGGTGCCTTTGTCAAAGCCGTCGGGGCCGTTGAGGAAGCGGATGGCGTAGTTTTCCAGGGGATCGATCACGACATATTCGGCTACCCCGAAGCGTTCGTAGAGGGCCTTTTTTCCCGCAGGTCCTTGGTGGATGTGGCGGGGGAGAGGACTTCGATAACCAGATCGGGGGCGCCTTCGATGTGGCTGGGGGTGATTTTGGCGGGGTCGCAGACGACCAGGATATCCGGCTGGACCAGGTCGAGGTCGGAGAGTTTGACATCGGTGGGGGCGATGAAGGGTTTGCAGGGTTTGCCGCGTAGTTGTTGCAGCAGCGCCGAGAACAGATTGCCCGTGACTGTCTGGTGTTTAGTCGAGGGTGCCGGTGACATGGCGTAGGCCACGCCCTCGATGAGTTCCCAGCGTTCGTCGTCGGGCCAGGCGCGGTAATCGTCCCAGGTGAAGCGGCTGTCGGCTGTCTTGCGGGAGAGGTGGGCCATGGTCTGACTCCGGGTGGCGTGATGGGGCTCTGTAAGGCATCTTAGCCCGCGCCCGTACCGGGGACAATTACGGCAGGTGGTCCTGGTAGCGCTCCATGATGTAGCTGAGGCAGTCCAGTGGAAAAAAGGGGTTCGCCCCCTTTTTCTTCCATCATCTCCCCCGCGGCACATGAGGATTTGAGGAACATCCTTCGCTACGGGACACTGAACTGGGGATCTGCACGCGCACGAGACCATATCGGCCGCATCAAGGAACAGCTCTGGCAACTCCGGCTCCACCCCGAAATGGGCCTCGCACGCGGGGTTCTCCTGCCTGGGATACGGAGCCTGGCGATTGAGGCCATGTGATCTTCTACCGCCCACGAACCCACCAGATAGAGATAGTGCGCATACTGCATGGCCGACAGGACACCCAAAGACACCTGAGTACACCCTTTGCATGACCAATCCGCCTCATCGGTGCGGTTCGTGCGTCACCCCAGTTCGCCCCTCTTCGGCATCCAACCGATCCAGAATCTCCAGCGCCGTAGGATGGGTCGAGGCACGAGACCCATCACAGCTCCCGACACCCTCCATGGTCAACGATGGGTTTCGTGCCTCAACCCATCCTACGCACTAAGCCGCCCCTCCCGGCATATGATCTTTCAGCCAATCCTTCAGCGCCGCATCCATGCGCGTCTGCCAGCCTGGGCCGGTGGAGCGGAAGCGCCGCACCACCTCCGGCGACAGACGGATGCTGATCCGCTCCTTGGTTTCCCCCGTCTTGGGGCGCCCCAGGGGGCGCAACCGCCGCAACAAGACGTCCGGCACCGCGCCCGCGTCCGGATCGTCCGCCATGCCGCGTCGAATCCGCGCTGTTTCCGCCGCGTCCGGAAGGTCGAATTCACGGCCCGATTTAGATGTGACGCGCATAATATCTCACCTCTCTGGGTTCGGCCTTGCGCAGGCTAATGATCCGGTAACACTCATCCTCCTGGGTAAAAACCAGGCAGTAGACCGTGCGGCCGATGGGCGCGAAGCCCACGAAACGTTGCTCGCCGTAGTCATCGCGGTCGTCTTCGGCCGCCAGCAGCAAATCCCACTCCAACGCCTTCGCCAGCCGCAACGACAAGCCATGCTTGGCGATGTTGGCAAGGTCCTTGGCTGGATCGAAGCGGATTTGCATCTGACTTAGTGTATGCACAACAACTCATAAAGACAACGCTACGCACGTCGGTAACGATGTGATAGCGGTCGGCCAGACCCTCAGCCTCCGGGAGGAAACACAGCCTGGAGCTGCTCCCGCGCCCCGAGATCAACCGATGGCACTGGACATCAGAAAAGGATATTTATCTTTAAATATCATATCGATATACATCTTTCTTAAGAAGATGGATAAAAAGTACTTGAAGTTGTTTGTGATGTGGCTATCATATCCAACTAAGAAATATGAAGAAAAGCAGAATTGCGCCTGCCGGGCCGACGAACAGAAGGAAGACACCGGCCCGGAACTAGAGAAAGCACCACCCGAAATCGCTGTGAATACTGGAGTGACTTATGGCCAAGTCAGATCAAAACCAAACCGTCGGCACCGTTACCCGCGTAGAGGGCACCGTCACCGTCGCAAGCACGGACGACAAGCAGATCCCTCTCAAAGCGGGACAACCCGTCTTCCTTGAGAGCCAGATAAAGACGGGGGAAAGCGGCAACATCCTTATCAAATTCATCGATGGCAGCAAGATGGCACTGGGCCCCGACAGGATGGGCAGGGTCTGCGATTACTACCATCCCGATGCCGAGAAGGGGGGCGATGCGCTGGCAGGCGACCCCTCCATCGACCTGCCGCCCCCGGCTGCGGGAACTCCAGGAACGGGAAATGGATCGGGCCAACCGGGACAGGGACAAGGGGGAACCCCCGGTCAAAGCAATGGGCAATGCGCACCCGACGACCCCACCTGCCAATTGCCGCCCCCCTCTGCTGGCAATCCCGGTGGCGGCAATGGCTCTTCGTCGATCCAGGAAGCACTCCGCGTATTGCGGATTGGGCGGTTTGGTAACGTTGATGCTGGATACGACACCCAAGGCCCTACGCCCGCAATCGCTCCCCTGACCTTTGACACAGGCGCCCCTTTGGCCAGTGGCGCAGCCGCACTCACCCCCATTTTCACCATGGGTACCGACTTCAGTGTCGATGAAAGGGCGGGCACAGCAACCTTCACTATCTTTCGCAGCGGAGACCTCGCCTCAGCGGCTACGGTCAACTATTCGACTCGCGACGGCACTGCAAACACCCCTTCCGACTACACATCGACAAGCGGAACGGCTAGTTTTGCGCCCTACCAGACCAGCATCACCGTCACCGTACCCATCATCGACAACGCGATATACGAGGGACCAGAGACCTTTAGCGTGGTGTTGAGCAATCCCAGCGTGGGCTCTTCCATCGGCGACGACGGCGCCCAGGTGGCAACGATCTTTGATGACGGCACCATCCTTGACGATGACCGCTCGACCTTGACCATGAGTCCCGATTTCAGCGTCAACGAGGCAGCCGGGACCGCCACCTTCACCGTTACCCGTGGAGGCGACACAAGCCAGACAGTGATGGTGAATTACGCCACCGGCAGTGCCAGCGACACCGCCACCGCCGGTTCCGACTACACAGCCGCCAACGGGACGCTGATCTTCGGGCCGGGTCAGACCAGCGCAACCATCGGTATCCCAATCCTCAACGACACCGTATTCGAGGGTGCCGAGACCCTTAGCCTGAATCTAAGCAGCCCCAGCGCCAATGCCCGGATCTCTGATGATGGTACACAGGTTGCGACTATCTGGGATGATGGCACCGGAGGCCCCCCCGGCACCGACGACGACCGCCCCACCCTCAGCGTAAACAACATCACGGTCACCGAGGGGACCGATACCCATGCGGTCTTCACCGTCAGCCTGAGCAACCCGAGCGTACAGAATGTCGTCTTCACGCCTGCCCTGGCCAGTGGCACCGCCACCGTGGGCACCGACACCGGGGCG
>JAHJDE010000192.1 GCA_018812525.1 Gammaproteobacteria bacterium | reverse complement strand
CAATGGCACCCACCGATCCCACCACCCAAAGGGTCTGGCGATGCATGGTGGTGACCAGTCTTACCTCTACCTCCTTGATCTCCTTCTGCAGCTTGCCCTCGACCCCCTTGATTTCCAGCCGGACACCTTCGATCTCTTTTTTGATCGTTCCCACGCTCCGGCGTGGGAATGCATCCCAGGACGCTCCAGCGTCCCGAGATCCGCTTACGGAAATGATACGGCGCAAATCGCATTGCATGTAGATCAATATTGATCTAATGTTGCCGCATGAACGGTAACGAGGTAATCAAAAGATTAAAGGCGGCGGGTTGGACCCTGTTGCGGCAGGAAGGTAGTCATGTGCGATTGGGAAAAGGATCGGCGAGAACGAGTGTCCCCCTGCATGGCTAGCGTGATCTGAAGCCCGGAACCCTGGCTTCCATTGAAAGACAAACCGGTATCAAGCTGAAGAAATGAGAGACATCATGGATATTCACTATCCCGCCATTCTGACGTCCGAGGAGGATGGCTATTCCGTCCGGTTCGTTGATCTCGATGAGGCCTTCACCGAGGGCGACACGCTGGAGGAGGCTTTATTCAACGCCACTGAGGTGTTGACTTTGACTATTGAGGGGCGGCTGGAAGAGGGAATGGACATTCCGCTCCCCTCTTCTGCGGTCGCCGGTGCGCGTTATCTGGCGCCGGATGCCAAGACGCAAGCGGCTTTGCTGGTGCGTCTGGCGCGTGGAGAACGGCCCTTGTCCGAACTGGCGCGTGCGCTGGATACCTCATGGCCGGCCGCAAAACGCCTGGAAGATCCCAGTCATTGGCCCAGTCTGAAACAGCTCGATCGGGCTGCTGTTGCATTGGGGAAACGGCTGGTGTTGTCGTTTGAATAGTAGGGGCGGGTTTAAAACCCGCCCGTACATCCCGCCGCGCCCGTACGCCGCCCAGAACGATAGGGGACAGACCACGATTGTTTGTTTTCTTGTGTTCTCTCCGAAGCCGCCGCAAGGCAGCTAGATCAGGCTATCAAGCTCGGCGCGGCTGAGGCCGGTCGTCTGCATGATGGTCTCCGGTGGAACACCGGCCGACAGCAGATTGCGGGCAACTTGCTGTATGCCCTGCTGGATACCCCGCTGTTCCGCCCCGGCCAACGCGGTCTTCTGGATGATGATGAACTCGCGGCGTTTATGCTGGGCCTCCAGCTCGGCCGGGGTCAGGTTGGCCTCGTTGGCGATCTCGAAGGCCTTGCGCAGTTCGGCCTCCATGTTGGTGGGGATATATTCCAGACTGCCGGCGTTCTTGACGAAGAAAACCCATTTGTCGCGGATGTCGGTCAGCTCCTGCTCGCGCTTGTCGAACTTGGGCAGCTCGATGAACACCAGTTCGATGTCGCCGCTGTATTCGATGAGGGTTTCTTTCTCCAACAGCCTAAAGCGGGTGAAAAGCGCGTCTGTATCCTCAAAGAGGGGAAAATCGACGATGGTGAGGGCCACCACGGGATTGAGCAGGTGGTAGTCCTCGCCCTTCTGGAGCTGCACGGAGTAATGCTTGGCGGCGTTGTAGAGGATGCGCTTCTCGAAACCAGGATGGTTGAGCACCTGCATTTCGATGATGACCCCGCTGCCGTCATCCAGCCGGGCCTTTACATCGACATAGGTGTCCTTCATGCCCTTGAGCAGGGGAATGCTGTAGGGATCGACGATGGTGACATCGGTCAGCTTGCGCGGGCTGTCGTGGTAGAGCACGGCGTTGAGGAAGCTGAGCAGGACATCCTTGCTCCCTTCGCTGCCGAATACCTTCTTGAAGGCGAAATCGGTTCTGACGTCGAGGAATCGCATGGGGATTGCTTCGTGGCGGTGGCTTGACCGTAGTTTAACAGGTCACGTCGATCAGGACGTCAGGATCACTTGACTCCGAACGGCCATGACCACAGCCCAGTCTTGGACAACACCGATGGGGTTCGTGAAAAAAAGGGGTCCGCCCCTTTTCTCCTTCATCCCGCTGGACTACTTACGGGTAATGTCCCTGAATTCCTCGGCAAAGTCATTCGCTTGGGGGCTAATGTCCAGGTTGTGTTGGCAATATTCGAGAAATCGGGCGGCACTCCCGTTGAGCTGGGGGATCAGCGCATGCAGGGCGTTGAAGTGGCTGGCGATCTCTTGGTGATCGGTTTCGTCATCATGAGCGGCAAGGTTCCGGGTGGTTCGGCAGAGTTATTGATCGTTCCCACGCTCCGGCGTGGGAATGCATCCCTGGACGCTCCAGCGTCCCGAGATCCGCCATGCCGCCGGTGTCCGGCAACCCGCGACGCTGAAGCGTCGCAGGCGGCATTCCCACGCGGAGCGTGGGAACGATCAATGAATGTGCTTTGGGTGGGCCGGTTACTACAACAACAGCGCACTCACTCCCAAGGTGTGCGCGGCTGCAACCAGCTTGCGATCAAGGGAGCAGAGACGGACACTCTGATTTTCTGCGAATGGCCAAATGCAGCGCATCTCCAGAACGCAAACCAGTGCTGTACTGATCGGCGAACCGGGCCGCGTTATGGAAGTCCTGACGGGAAACGGGCAAGACCCGCAAGGAGTTTTCCGCCATGGCCCTGAATACGCTCAGCACGTCTGCGCGATCCTCGGCCGTCAATTGCTCAGTACGCACCTTGAGTGACAACGCGCCTGAGAATTCAGTCATCACCCAGTCGCTGATAACGAGCTGCCCGACCGGTTGTCCGGCCATCCAATCCTGCATCTCTCCCGTCCGTGCCTCATTGGTCAATGCAGCCACCAGCAAGCTCGTGTCCAGATAGAGCATCATCAATAGCGCGCCTCATCGCGCAGCTTGCGGATAAACAAACCCGCATCTTCCGCCTGCCGGGGCAGGCCAGCGGTCAGGCGCCTCAGCGCGTCCAGATCCAGGGGTTGGCGCGGCGGGTCGGGCCTGGTCAGCAGCACTACGGGTTTGCCTCGTTTGGTGATAAGCACATCTTCCCCACCGGCAACCCGTTCCGTTAGCTGACTTAAATGCGCCTTGGCATCCGCCAGACCTATCTCTGTCCGTACCATAAGCTACTCACCAGACATGACCAATTTGATGGTCTCATTGTAGGCTGCTACAAAACCTCCGGCAATGGACAACGGGAATCCGTTCGTGGATTCAGGCCATTGATCGTTCCCACGCTCCGGCGTGGGAATGCATCCCTGGACGCTCCAGCGTCCCGAGATCTGCACATGACTCAGGTATCCGGCACCCCGCGACGCTGGAGCGTCGCAGGCGGCATTCCCACGCGGAGCGTGGGAACGATTAAATCTGTTCCATGGCTTCCTGCTTGAGGCGTGGATCATGCAGTCGCACCGGGCCATTTCTTAAATCCATTCGATGGCTCGGGTATGCCGTTCACCCGCCTGCCGGTCTATGCTGTAGATTTGGTATGGCTGCCACCCTCGCGGCCATTGATCTGGCACAGGCGTAAAAAAGCCACGACTGATGGGCGCGGACAAGCGGGTGACGACTGTGGTTCTCTGCTCCATTGCTGGAACATGGGGCGCGCCTGTCGCGGTTGTCAAATACCACTGGCGGTTAATAACGGATATGTTATTATTCAGGCCGTGAACTACAGCATCACCTAATTACAGCGACAAAGTGCAGACCGACATCATGGGCATGCCGGATACACTGCGGGCGCGGTATATCACGCTGTCCCGCCGCATGCTGGAAGTGGGGGCGAACCTGGGCGAACCCCATACCGAAGCCTTTGGCTGCGGGCTGTTCGAGTTGCGGCTGAAGGGCGCGGAAGGCATTGCCCGCGTGTTCTTTTGCACGTTGGTTGGCCGCCGTATCGTGATGTTGCACAGTTTTATCAAGAAGACGCCGAAGACCCCGCCCCGCGAGCGGCGGATTGCTGAAGCCCGTTTGAAGGAGATCAAAAATGCTGACACATGAAGAAATGGTGGCAAAAATGCTGGAAGACCCCGCCGTGCGCGCCGAGTACGAACGCATCGAGCGGGAGGAGATGCCGATGTTCGATGCCATTCTGGCGGCGCGTAAAGCGGCCGGACTGACGCAAGCGCAGGTGGCCGAGCGCATGGGCACCAAGGCCCCGGCGGTCACGCGACTGGAAAACGCGCTGGTCACGGGCACACCTTCGCCGTCGCTGGCGACGTTGCGCAAATATGCGGCGGCGCTGGGCAAACGGCTGGAAGTGCGGCTGGTGTAGTCAATCGAATGGAGGCGGGGTCAGGTCTTGCTCCGTGCCTTCCGTTCGAGGGCCGTAGGGTGCGGTGAGGTACGAACCGCACCGATCGCGGGCGACGCCGACACGAACGATGCGGTTCGCTCTCGCTCACCGGCATCCTACAAATTTGATCGTTCCCACGCTCCGGCGTGGGAATGCATCCCTGGACGCTCCAGCGTCCCGGGATCTGCACATGACGCAGGTATCCGGCACCCCGCGACGCTGGAGCGTCGCGGGCGGCATTCCCACGCAATGCGCGGAAACGATTAATCACAGGGCCGCGATGTTTCAATCCGCGCCCAGCCTCATCCGCCAGGCGAAAATCCGCCAGCAGATAGAGGCTTGCGGATTGACCCCCGCCCTGAAGGGGGGTTGACCCTTTTCTCCTTGAAACGGCAGGGTGTAGGTTGGCCTTCGGGCCAACATGTCGGGCTAAAGCCCGGCCTACGGTGGTGACGTTTCATGTTGGCTGGCTACTGGGAAAGGGATCTGCCCCCTCCCCCGCCGGGGCGGGCAGTTCGAACACTTCCCAAAGGGGAATCTCCATGCCTTCAAGTGTGGCGAGGATCAGCATCTCGTCGGCGGCGATGACGGTGCCTTTGTCGAAGCCGTCGGGGCCGTTGAGGAAGCGGATGGCGTAGTTTTCCAGGGGGTCGATCACGACGTATTCGGCTACCCCGAAGCGTTCGTAGAGGGCCTTTTTTTCCCGCAGGTCCTTGGTGGATGTGGCGGGGGAGAGAACTTCGATAACCAGATCGGGGGCGCCTTCGATGTGGCTGGGGGTGATCTTGGCGGGATCGCAGACGACCAGGATATCCGGCTGGACCAGGTCGAGGCCGGAGAGTTTGACATCGGTGGGGGCGATGAAGGGTTTGCAGGGTTTGCCTGCCAACTTGGCCTTGATTTGGGAAGCCAGGTTCAGGGTGACGACTTGGTGTCTGGTCGAGGGCGCCGGTGACATGGCGTAGGCCACCCCCTCGATGAGTTCCCAGCGTTCGTCGTCCGGCCAGGCGCGGTAATCGTCCCAGGTGAAGCGGCTGTCGCTTGTCTTGCGGGAGGAGTGGGCCATGGTCTGACTCCGGGTGGCGTGATGGGGCTCTGCAAGGCATCTTAGTCCGCGCCCGTACCGGGGACAATTCTCCTTGATGTACCGCTCCGGCTGGTTGCCGATCATTTCGATGAGCCGATCGATCAACTCTTTCAGGATATCCGCTTCGTCCCGACCTTTGAAATCGCAGAGGACGGCCATGACCAGTGCGTCCGGATTGTTCTGAACAGGGTTGTTCTGAACGCTTGTACGCTTTCTATCTGTCACGCACAATAAATGCCTTCAAGCAACCTTGATTGATAAAGGAGCGCACCATGCACAGCATGACACTAGAGCAGCTACGCGCCACGGCCAGCGCCGGCGGCGTGATGGGTGTAACCCTGAAAGCGCAGGGCGGCGGCTTCTTCGTCGAAATCGCCACCCGCAGCGGCCAAGACGCCTTTTTGGTGAAGGCCCGCACGACAGAACCCCGCCGCTTCGGCAATCCCACTTCCGCGATGATCGTTTTGCGTGACCTGGGCATTGCCGTTGCACAGATCGATGCCACCCACTGGGACCCCGGCCAAAAGGACATGACCCGCAGCCGGCAAAACCGCGCCGTGGCCATGCGCGGCGCGCACGAAGCCGCAGCCTATAACCAGTGGCTGGCCGACGAGATTCAGGCATCCATTGACGACCCACGACCGAACCTTTCGCATGATGAAGTCATGTCCCGGATGGATGCCCGGATTACGCGTTACAAGGCAGCAGGAACGGCAGAGCGCATGAACCAGCAGCCGCATGAGCTGACCAACTAAGGAACTGTCCGGAAATAACTTGTACATCTCGCATCTCATCTTCAGGCCATCTTTGGCCGATCTTCAATCGATCTGTTTCGCGGCAGAGCCGCTCCCACGGCGGTGGGAGCGGCTCTGCCGCGAAAATAGACGGTTTTGCTCAATCAGATCGACCAAATCTGACCTGAATCT
>JAHJDE010000026.1 GCA_018812525.1 Gammaproteobacteria bacterium | reverse complement strand
TCTACGACCGGATTCTGAGGCCGGGACTGTCCCAATTGTTCGATGGCTGTCCCAAAGCGCCCAACAGGCCTGTGGCTTCGGCCATCAAGAACCTTGATCGGGCCTTGGATCAGTTGCTGTCGGAGGCGAAAATGGCGACCTCGTGAATTTGACTCAAGCGTCAAGATTTGTATGCGTTAAAGCCTTTAATGGGGTATCGCCTCACCATCACCGGGCCAGGCCGGGATGTCTCGCGTCTCAATTGGAATTCCACTCCCTTCGTCGAAGGGCCTGAAAAACAGAGCAATGAATGAGTATGCTGGCCCTCAAATTCATAAGCAGGGCAGGGGAGGGCGGCTGAAACAGGATGGGATCTCCAGCGGCGGAATCGGCGGGATGTAATCTTTCTGTCATTATTGTTGTATTAAATTCAGCGTCCTTTACAGTTCTGTCATGAGGAGTTGCCCCCTGGCGGGGGTGGAAAAATGCCATGTCCGACGGGCTTGTATTGATTGTTGAAGATGAAGACGCCATCCGGGAGATGGTCCGGGTTACCCTGGAAACCGCCTCCTTCGAGGTGTTGGATGCCGCCGACGCCGGCCAGGCGGTGAGGCTCCTGGCCGACCACCGGCCCGATATCATCCTGATGGACTGGATGCTGCCCGGCATCAGCGGGGTCGATCTGACTCGGCGGATCCGGCGAGATGATGCCCTGCGGGAGATTCCCATTATCATGCTGACCGCCAGGGGCGAGGAGAACAGCAAGGTGGTGGGGCTGGAGGCCGGCGTGGACGACTATGTCACTAAGCCGTTCTCGACCCGGGAGCTGATCGCCCGGATCAAGGCGGTCATGCGGCGCTCCGGTGCGCACCAGGGGGAAGCCCTTGAGTTCGCTGGCGGCCTGACGCTGGACCCGGCGCGGCATCGGGTCAGGGCCAACGGGGCCTCGCTGGAGATCGGTCCCACCGAATTCCGCCTGTTACAATTCTTTATGTCGCATCCGGAGCGGGTCTATTCGCGGGGCCAACTACTCGATCAGGTCTGGGGGAGAAATGTCTATATCGAGGAACGTACGGTCGATGTCCATATCCGCCGCCTGCGCCAGGCGCTCGAACCCTCGGGTTTCGATACACTGGTTCAGACGGTTCGTGGCGTGGGTTATCGCCTCTCGACCCAGCCCTGATTCGAAGGAGAAGAGACCGGCATGACCGGCATCTGGTCCCGAGAGCTTTGGCGCTTGGCGGGGGCGGAGGCCGCCCTCCTCTTTTTCGGCCTGATCCTGGGACAGGTGGCCTGGGCCCTGTTTCTGGGCACCCTTTTCTACCTGCTCTTGTTTCTCTGGCGGCTGGCCAGTTTCCACCGCTGGCTTCACAGCTCCGGCAATTTCCGCCCGCCGGATATCCCGGAAGGGGCCTGGATGGACCTCTATCTCCGGGTCTATCAGATGCACAAGGCGGCCCGTCGGCGTGAGCGCCGGCTCAACGCCCTGCTCCGGCAATACCAGGTCTCGGCCAATGCCCTGCCCGACGCGGTGATAGTCGTAAACCGCGTCGATCAGATCCTCTGGTTCAATCTGGCGGCGGGGCGTTATCTGGCCCTCAATGCCACCGATCTGGGGCGCCCCATCGTCAACATCCTGCGTTCGCCGCCCTTCATCGAATACCTCCGTTCTGGCGACTATGGCCAACCCCTGGTCTTTGACCCCCTCCCTGGCGATGGCCTGTATCTCTCCATGAGGGTCATCCCTTACGGGGGCGATCATCGGCTCCTGCTGGTGCAGGACATCACGGATCTGCGCCGTCTGGAGCGGGTGCGTAGCGATTTTGTCGCCAATGTCTCCCATGAGATCAAGACCCCGCTCACGGTCATCAGCGGCTTCCTTGAGAATCTCCAGGCCGAGGAGGGGAAGTGTGCCAAGCGCTGGCGTCGGCCCTTGGAGCTGATGTCCCAGCAGGCCAGGCGCATGCGCCGGATCGTCAACGACCTGCTACTGCTGGCCAAACTGGAATCTTCCGGCAGGCATGAAGGATCCCGGCAGACACTGGACCTCAGCGTCCTGTTGACGGGGGTCCGGGAAGAGGCCCTGATGCCCGATCCCAGCGCCGTCGCGACAGTCGAACTGGCCCTGGACAATCGCATGCACCTGAACGGAAACGAGGCCGAACTGCGCAGCGCCTTTTTCAATCTGGTATTGAATGCCATCAAATACAGCCCCCATAATGGTAATGTCACAGTGCGTTGCTATGTTGACGCTGACGGCAGTGGGTGCGTGGAGGTCGAGGATACGGGGGAAGGCATCAGCCCCGAGCATATCCCCCGCCTGACCGAGCGCTTTTACCGGGTGGATGTGGGACGCTCCCGCCGCACAGGGGGGACCGGCCTGGGACTGGCCATCGTCAAGCATGTGCTGCAACAGCATGACGCCAGGCTGGAGATCAACAGCACACCGGGCGTGGGAAGTTGTTTCAGATGCCGTTTTCCCCCGGTAAGGGTGGTGATTATCGAAACGGGCCAATCCTGAGGCCGGGGCCATCTCCCCGTATAATAGAGGTCGTTGAGACCCAAAAGAGAAGCGATACAAGGATAAAACCATGGATCAGTCGGATTTTTCACACCATTACATTCAGCGTTTCAACGCGGAGCTTGAAAAGGTCCGTACTGATACGCTGGCCATGGGCGGTCTGGTCGAGCAGCAGCTCGCGGACGCCGTCCAGGCCCTCGTCAACCAGGATTCGGAACTGGCCAACCATGTCATCAGCAATGACGTAAAGGTCAACGGCATGGATGTGAAAGTGGATGAGCTCTGCACCTCGATCCTTGCGCGACGCCAGCCGACCGCCAGTGATCTGCGGCTTCTGCTGACTGTGCTGCGCACCACCACTGACCTGGAGCGCATCGGCGACGAGGCCAAGCGCGTGGCCCGCATGGCTGTCAGTACCAGTTCCAGCATCGATGTGAAGAGCGCTTTCCTGGAGATCGAGCACCTGGGCGAACAGGTCAGAGCCATGTTGCACGGCGCCTTGAATGCCCTGGCGCGAGTGGATGTGCAGGCCGCCCTCGAGGTTGCTCAGCAGGATAAGCGGGTCGACCGGGAGTACGAGAGCATCCTGCGCCAGTGCATGACTTACATGATGGAGGACCCCCGCAGCATCCCCTTTGTGCTGGACATCATCTGGGCCGCCCGCTCCCTGGAACGGATCGGTGACCGCTGCTGCAATATCTGTGAATACCTGATCTATTTCGTCAAGGGCAGGGATGTGCGCCATACCGATCTGGAGGAGATCGAGTCCGAGTTGAAGAAGCCAAAGTACTGAAGAGGTTCTTGCAAAACTGCAAGAACCTCTTGCGGTTCAGGGATGAACCGCCATTTTCAATGGCCTAAGCCATTGAAAATGAAGAAAACGAAAAATCGCATTTTTCGTTTTCGTCTTGCAAAATGG
>JAHJDE010000191.1 GCA_018812525.1 Gammaproteobacteria bacterium | reverse complement strand
TGATGATCGCGCCGGATTTTGATTTGCCAGGGAATTTTCCGAGCGAGCGCCGTATCGGGCTATACGGTCGAGCGAGGAAAATTTTCTGGCGGATCAAAAGACAAGCGAGGGCATGGCGAATTCATGAAATATCCGGGTTAGGTAATCCTTGCGCAATAGCGCGGAAGCAATCGAACTAACCTGGCCGATTGCGGATGTAGCGGTAGCAGGCTCGAACCGGTGCCCCTTTATCCCAATCTCATGCTCTTCGAGGGCCAGATCCCTAATCCCCTCGATTGGGACAGTCGCTCCGGGAACAATGTGTGTAGAGGACCAGTGCGTGGCGCTCAAGGGTGAACCCCTTTTCCTTGACGATGCTGCGCTGCCGTTTCTCGATGACCTCGTCGATGAACTCCTCGACATGGCCGCAATCGAGACAGACGATGTGGTCGTGGTGGGGCCCCCGGTCCAGCTCGAACACTGACTGCCCGCCCTCGAAGTGGTGGCGTTTGACCAGGCCGACGCCCTCGAACTGGGTCAGGACCCGATAGACCGTTGCCAGGCCGATGTCCGACGCTTCCTCGATGAGCAGTTTGTAGACATCCTCGGCGGTCAGGTGCTGATCGGCACGCTGCTGTAACAGATCCAGGATCTTGATGCGCGGCGCGGTCACTTTCAGGCCCGTTTTACGGATTTCCAGATCGTCCACGATAAACTCCCAAGTCAGAACGCCGGGATTACGCTGGGGACTACCGGCGGGTTATGATTTAACTATTGAGGAACTTGCAGTTTTGCAAGAACCTCCATTATTACGCGAATACTTGAGGCCCACAAATGCGAATTCTTCTCGTTTTTACCCTTACGGTCGGCGTCCTGTCCCTGACCGGCTGTATGGGGAACAGCGACCCCGTCACAGACACCCTGGCGCAAACCCCCTTCATGTATAAATCCGAGGTGCAACAGGGCAACGTCATCACCCAGGAGCAGGTCAACAAGCTCGAACCTGGGATGAACAAGTCCCAGGTACGCTACATCATGGGCACACCCATGTTGGTGGACACCTTCCACCAGGATCGCTGGGACTACCTCTACACCTTCAGGAAGGACGGCCGGCTGCGGGAGAAGAAGCGGGTCTCCCTGCTCTTCAAGGACGACCTCCTGGTCAGCATCGATGGCGACCTGCGCCCCGAACCCGGCGGCGGCAGCACGGAAAAGGAGACCGTCGTCTCGGTGCCGGACAACAGGGAACGCACCGGCATCGTCAGTGGCGCGCTTCAGGCGGTCGGCCTCAAGGATAATGGCAGACCCAAGCCGAAAGCAGAGGAGAAGGCCAAAGAGGCAACTACCACCCCTGCCCCCGAGGAAACGGGTTCCGAACAGCCCGCGCCGGGACAGGACCCGGAACAGGCAGCGGACGCGGGGGTACAAACACCGGCGGAGTAACGAGCGGTCAGAGGTTGTGAAAAAACCTCCCGCCGTAGCGAGGGCGGCTCTGGGCGTGGTGGGCAAGGCGCGGCGACCACAATATCTGGGAGTGTAGCGAGCCTACATGACCAGATATTGTTCGGCGCTTCCTGCGCCTCACCCCTTCGGGGCTTGCGCGAAAAACCGCTCCCGGCGGTTTATTGTGGTCGTTGCAACGCAGCCCAGCGCGTTCAGAGCTGTCCGCAGTAGGCGGGAGGTTTTTTCACAGCCTCTCAGCGTCCCGCCGCGCTGGAGAGTTCCCACATGGGAAGGAAGATGCCCAGGGCGAGCATCAGGACCAGGAAACCAAGGGTGATAATGATGACAGGCTCGATGGTGTCGCTCAGGCGCTTGAGGTCATAGCTGACCTCGCGCTCGTAGTGGTCCGCCGTCTCCAGCAGCAGGTCGTCGAGGGCGCCGGTCTCTTCGCCGATGGCGATCATTTGCAGGACCAGGGGGGTGAAGAGGCCTGTGGCGGTTGCGGTGCGGAAGACGCTCTCGCCCCGTTCGATGCCGTCGCGCATGTTGAGGATCCGGGCAGCCACAAAGCCGTTATCGACCACATTGGCAATGGTGGTCAGGGATTGCACCAGGGGCACGCCGGCGCGGATGGAGATGGCCAGGGAGCGGCAGAAACGCCCCAGGACGGCCCGCTGAACGATGCCACCGACCAGAGGCAGCCGCAGCTTCCATTTCGACCAGAGGTAGTCCCCCTGTTCCGTGCGGATCCAGAACCGGATACCCAGGAAGGTCCCCACGGCGGCAGCGGCAAGCTCACGCCACCAGTTGACGAAGAAGGCCGAGACCGCCATCAGCAGCCGGGTGTAGAGGGGCAGCTCGGCATGGAACTTGGCGAAGGCGGAGGCGAACTGGGGGATCACCTTGATGTTGAGGATGACCACCGCCACTGCGATGACGGCCAGGACGATCATGGGATAGCGCAGGGCCTGGACGACCTGGTCGCGGGTGGTCTTTTCCATCTCCAGGTAGGCAGCCAGTTGCAGGAATGCCTCATCCAGCCGGCCGGTGTTCTCCCCCACCCGCACGATACTGATGAACAGCGGCGAGAAGAGCCGGGGGTGCCGGGCCAGGGCCGAACCCAGATCGACGCCCCCTTGCAGGTCGTTCATGACCTGTTGCAGGGCCTCCTTCAGCAGGGGGTTGCGCGTGGTCTGGATCAGGCTGGAAAAACCCTTGAGAATGGGCACCCCCGCACGCAGCAAGGTATGGAGCTGACGGGCCAGCATGATGAGTTCGTCGAGGGAAACCCCACGCAGATGGACCAGGGGCAGCAGCCGCTCCCGCTTCTCCCGCTCCTCCGCCTGCCGGTGGATCTCAATGGGGGTGATGCCGCTGTTGAAGAGCTGCTCGGCCACCTGATCCTCGTTCTCGGCCTCCAGACGCCCCCGCATGGCCTCGCCCTGGCGGTTTCTTCCCTTGTATTGATATAGCGGCATCGCGATTACTCCAGCCCCCGTCCCACCGCAAAGTACGCGAAGGACACGAAGCCAATTGTTGCCTTGTCCCCCCCTTGATAAAGGGGGGTTAGGGGGAATTTCATTGATCGTTCCCAGGCTCCGGTGAGGGAATCGATCATCGCCGGCTCATAATGAGTCTCGTGCCTCGGCAAGTAGGATGCCGGTGAGCGATAGCGAACCGCATCGTTCGCGTGATCCCGTCCGTCCGTGATCGGTGCGGTTCGTGCCTCACCGCATCCGGGACTTCGGCGACCCGATCAACATAATCGCCCATGAGCCGCCCGCGCCACCAGCTTTACCCCCAGCGCCGCGCACACGCGGGACACGGTATCGAAGCGGGGATGCGCATTCGGCCGTAATGCCTTGTACAGGGCCTCACGGGTCAGGCCGGACGCCTTGGCGATCTCGCTCATGCCGCGCGCACGCGCCGCCACACCTAGCGCGTGCGCCAGCTCCGAGGCATCGCCCTCTTCGATCACCAGGTTAAGGTAGGCTGCGATGTCCTCTTCATCCCTCAACTGTTCAGCCATGTCGAATTCAGGCAGATCGGCAATTTTAGTCTTCAGGGTCATGATTCAATCCTCCAGGGTAGCGGCCCGCTGGATGGCCTTGGCAATATCGGCGGTCTGCATCGATTTGTCCCCGCCGCCCAGCATCACGATCAGCACCGCGCCGCGCTGGACGTAGTACATGCGCCAGCCGGGCCCGAAATGCTCGCGCATCGCGAACACCCCCTCCCCAACCGGCTTCACGTCGCCCAGATGGCCGGCCTGCGCCCGGTCAAGACGGCGGTTCAGGCGGATGCGTGTCACGCGGTCTTTCAAGCCGTCGATCCATGCGGAGAATTCGGGGAGTTGGTGGATCCTGAGCAAGAATGAATTGTAATCATTCGATTACAGACTAACAAGGAGGAGGTGCCAACAGCCCACCGCACCCCACAAATCAGGGTCATTCCGCCAAAAGGTATTCCACATCGCTGCTGATGCGGATTACCTCGTCAAGGCTAGTCTGGCCTTGGCGGGCGCAGTCCAGGGCCGCGAGGGGCAGGGGCTGGAAGCCGGGCCGTTTGGCGGCCAGGGCCTCGTCCCGGTCGCCCGCCCCCTCCAGGGAGAATCTCGATTGAGGTCAAATCGTCCTACCTCTGGCATCGGAAACGGCTTGTTAGCGGCTTATCAGTCAAGTCGCGCTGCTTCCGCTGCTATATGCCCTGCAAACGCAGTTACAAATGTTTTGAGACCTGTCATGGACGAAAGCTGAGAATACTCTCCAGAGTCCACAGCGCTCCGTTCTGCCGCGATTATAGTGGCCGCTGTATATAGGGCGTCGAGCAAAAATAACTTGAGCATCTTGCATCTCGTCTTCAGGCCATATTTGGCCGAACCTCAATCGCAAAATCCTCGACGTAGCGCTGCTACGCCTGCGGTTTTGCTCAATCTGTTCGACCCAATCTGACCTAAATCCGAGCGCAATATTGTTCAAGTTCAGATTTCCTGATCCCTTGCTCAAACCGACTGGCACTTTTTGTTCCTTCACACCAAGGAATAGATCAGTCGTTCGCCGGTTTCTGGATGACAGAAATTGAGTTTGTTCAAATCGGACAGAAGTGCTGCGATGGCGCG
>JAHJDE010000025.1 GCA_018812525.1 Gammaproteobacteria bacterium | reverse complement strand
CGGCCCCAGGCCGCCGTGGGGCTGGCGGTGGTAAATCGCCTCGATCCAGGCCCAGAGCCGGGCGTTGGCGTCCTCCAGGGTCACCCCTTGGGAGAAATCGATCTCGCTCAAGAACTGATCGCGCAGGGTGCGATGCCAGCGTTCGAGTTTCCCCTTACCCTCGGGGGCATAAGGACGGCAGTGGATCAGGTGGATGCCGAGGCGGGCGCAGACCGCCTGGAGGGTCTGGGCGCGATAGGCCGCGCCGTTATCCACCACCAGCCGCTTCGGCAGACCGCGTTTCAGGACCGCCTGTTGCAACAAAAATAAGGGGACACAATAAAAAATAAGGGGACAAAAAATAAGGGAAAATAAGGGGAAAAATAAGGGGACACAATACTTAATTCAGGAGGCCCGCGCCCGCCTATGGACCCGACTGTCACAGTGCGAATTAAGTATTGTGTCCCCTTATTTCCTTATTTCCGGCAGGGGATTTCCCCTCGCTCACCATTTTTTTCGCAGCAAGCAGACGTTCGCGTGCCTCGGCCAGGGTGATGCCATCAGGTCCGTAGCGGCCAAACACCAGCGTTTCTTGCCGGCCGTTGAGCCGGTAGTTGTAGCGAAACGAGACTGTTCCCGCAGGAGTGACAACCACGTACAAGCCATCGCGATCCGCGATCTTGCTATGGCTTTTCCTGAGATTTGAGATTGCGAAGTTTTGTATCTGACAGCATTCTGATGCCCGCAATGAAAAGAACCATCAATCTTGGCTCTTATCTATTGATAATCAATGCATTACAATCCGTTAATGCCATCATGATGCCATCATGCCTCTCTATAAGGGCTCGATGGCATCAAGCAGAAGGAATGCTATCAGAACGGCGGATACCAGCAAATATGCCAGGGAAAGTTGACCGCTTTTCCTTGCTAATCGCTGCCAGATCTTGCCGGCTTAATCGATTATTTCCCTTGTATTTCAGGCTAGTATTGGTTATGTGATGCTACATGCCGCCAGTTGCAACCAGACCCACAATCATTCCCACTCAATGGTCCCCGGCGGCTTGCCGGTGATGTCGTAGACCACGCGGGAGACATCGCGCACTTCGTTGACGATGCGACGGCAGACGTGGTCGAGAAAGTCGTAGGGGAGATGGGCCCAGCGGGCGGTCATGAAGTCGAGGGTCTCCACGGCGCGCAGGGCGATGACGTGGGCGTACTGGCGGTTGTCGCCGACCACGCCGACCGATTTCACCGGCAGGAAGACGGCGAAGGCCTGGCTGACCTTGTCGTAGAGGTCATGGCGGAACAACTCCTCGATGAAGATATGGTCGGCCTGGCGCAGGGTCTCGGCGAAGTCCTTGCGCACCTCGCCCAGGATGCGTACCCCCAGTCCTGGGCCGGGGAAGGGATGGCGATAGACCATCTCATAGGGTAGTCCCAGTTCGACACCGATCCGGCGCACCTCGTCCTTGAAGAGTTCACGCAGGGGCTCGACCAGGCCCAGCTTCATGTTGTCGGGCAGGCCGCCCACGTTGTGGTGGGACTTGATCACCTTGGCCTTGCCGGTCTTGGTCCCGGCCGATTCGATCACGTCGGGGTAGATGGTGCCCTGGGCCAGCCACTTCACATCCTTGAGCTTGTCTGCCTCCTCCTCGAAGACGTCGATGAAGGTATTGCCGATGATCTTGCGCTTCTGCTCCGGGTCAAGGATCCCCTTGAGGCGATCCAGGAAGCGGCGCTCGGCATCGACGCGGATGACTTTGACGCCCATGTGGCGGGTAAAGGTGTTCATCACCTGATCACCCTCGTGGAGGCGCAGCAGACCGTTATCGACGAAGACGCAGGTGAGCTGGTCGCCGATGGCCTTGTGCAGCATCGCCGCCACCACCGAGGAGTCCACCCCGCCGGAGAGGCCCAGCAGGACCTGGTCGGAACCCACCTGTTCCTGCACCCGCTGGATCATGTCCTCGATGATGTTGTCCGGGGTCCAGAGGTTGCCGCAACCGCAGATTTCGTGGACGAACCTTTCCAGGATGCGTTTTCCCTGGCGGGTGTGGGTCACTTCCGGGTGGAACTGCACCCCGTAGAAATGGCGATCCTCGTCGGCCATGCCTGCCAGGGGGGCGTTATCGGTCTCGCAGATGGCGTGGAAGCCTGGCGGTAGTTGGTTGACACGGTCACCGTGGCTCATCCAGACATCGAGCAGGCCCCAGCCCTCTGGGCTGGCGTGGTCCTCGATCTCCCGCAGCAGGACGGAGTGGCCGCGAGCCCGCACCTGGGCATAGCCATATTCCCGGTGCTGGGCGGCCTCCACCTCACCGCCCAGCTGCGCCGCCATGGTCTGCAAACCGTAGCAAATCCCCAGCACCGGCACACCCAGTTCGAAAACCGCATCGGCCGAGCGGGGGGTCTCCTCCTCATGCACCGACTGGGGTCCGCCGGAGAGGATGATGCCCTTGGGCTGGAAGGCGCGGATCTCGTCACCCGTCATCTCCCAGGGGTGGAGTTCGGAATAGACGCCCGCCTCGCGCACCCGGCGGGCGATGAGTTGGGTGTACTGGGAACCGAAGTCGAGGATCAGGATGCGGTCGGCGTGGATGTTCGGGGTCATTGAGATCTCTCGTCGGATGGTTTGCGCGAGGCGAAGGGTCAAAACAGGTGGCTGAGTTCGAGTGGGGGACCCGGCAGGGTGCCGATTGGGACCTGAGAAAGTTCGGACAGGCGCCCCTGGCTGCGGTAATCGCCCGCGTCAGGATCGGTGCAGACCAACAGCCCCCGATGTTCCAGATCAACGATCCAGTACGCCGGGATACCAAAGCGGGCATACAGGGGCCGCTTGACCTCGGTATCGTATTGCAGGGTGCTGTCCGCGACCTCGATCACCAGCAATACATCCTGGGGGCCGGGATGGAAGGCCCGATAGAAGTCGTCGCGGGGGCGCAGCAGCATCAGATCGGGCTGGGGCTCGGCGAAGTCGCCCAGGCGGAGGGGACTCTGCACCATGACAATCGCCTGTTCGCCGGTGATTTTTCCCAATGCCCGCGTCAACCAGGCGACGGTCCCCGCATGACGCGATCCAATAGGCGCCATGTCGATAATCTCTCCATCCAGCAATTCAGTGCGCGCACCCAAGGGCAGGATGCCGGTCTCGGCCATCCTGTAGTAATCCAGGACACTGATCCGGTGCGGCGTCGGCTGTTCATAGGCGGCGGTCAACATGGCGGTCCTCCGGCTTTCCCCTGATCCATCCAGTATAGGCGGGTCAATCCCGGCGGTAATTGGGCGCTTCCTTGGTGATCTGCACGTCATGCACGTGGGACTCGCGCATACCGGCGTTGGTCACCCGCACGAACTGGGGCCGGGTGCGCATCTCGTCCAGGTTGGCGCAGCCGGTATAGCCCATGCTGGAGCGGATGCCGCCTGTCAACTGGATGACCACGTTGCGCAGGGGTCCCTTGTAGGGGACGCGGCCCTCGATGCCCTCGGGGACCAGCTTGTCGGCCTCCTTGGTGGTTTCCTGGAAGTAGCGGTCGCTGGAGCCGTGGCGCGCCTGCATGGCGCCGAGGGAGCCCATGCCGCGATAGGACTTGTAGGAACGGCCCTGGTAGATCTCCACATCGCCGGGCGATTCGTCGGTGCCGGCGAAGAGGCCGCCGATCATGACCGAATAGGCCCCGGCGACGATCACCTTGGAGACATCGCCGGAATAGCGCAGGCCACCGTCGGCGATGACCGGGATACCCGACTTCTCCAGTGCGCTGGCCACGTTGGCAACCGCCGTGATCTGGGGCACGCCGACCCCGGAGACGATGCGGGTAGTACAGATGGAACCGGGTCCTATACCGACCTTGACGGCATCGGCACCAGCCTCCATCAGGGCCAGGGCGGCCTCGGCGGTGGCGATATTGCCGCCGATCACCTGGATCAGGGGGTACTGTTTCTTCACCCAGGCGACGCGGTCGAGCACCCCCTGGGAATGGCCGTGGGCGGTATCCACCACGATGACATCGACCCCGGCCTGGACCAGGGCATCCACGCGCTCGTCAGTGCCGGCGCCGACGGCCACGGCGGCGCCGCAGCGCAGGCGCTCTTGGCCATCGCGGCAGGCATGCGGGTAGTCCTTCGCCTTCTGAATGTCCTTCACGGTGATCAGGCCACGCAGCTCGAAGTGGTCATTCACCACCAGCACCTTCTCGATGCGGTGCTGATGCAACAGACGCTGGACCTCGTCCTTGCTGGCCCCCTCCTTCACCGTTATCAGCTTTTCCTTCGGCGTCATGATCTCGGAGACCGGGGCCTCCATGCGGGTCTCGAAGCGCAGATCACGGTGCGTGACGATACCGACCAGTTCCTTGCCGTCCACCACCGGCAGGCCGGAGATGTTCTCGCGCCGCGTCAGCGCCAGGACATCGCCGATGCTGGCATCGGGCCGCACCGTGATCGGGTCCTGGATGACGCCCGCCTCGTACTTCTTCACCCGCAGCACCTCGCGGGCCTGCTGCTCGACGGTCATATTCTTGTGGATGATGCCGATACCCCCTTCCAGGGCCATGGCAATGGCCAGCCCGGCCTCAGTCACGGTGTCCATGGCGGCGGAGACCAGCGGGATATTCAGGTGGATTTCACGGGTGAGTCTTGTGCTCAGATCGACATCCTTAGGCAGGACATTCGAGTAGCCGGGCAACAATAGGACATCGTCAAAGGTAAGGGCTTCCTCAACTAGGCGCATGACAGTCTTCCAGAGGGGATGGGGAACGAATTAGCCGGGCATTATAGGACGGGATGGCCACTGTGGGCCAATTTGTCTGTGTAGGGGCGGGTTTCGTACGGGCGGGGTTCAAACCCGCCCCTACGTTAAAAACGGTGATAGCCTGTCTCCCATGACCCAACAAAACCTTGCCTTTGCCGACTCGCGCGACATCTACAGCGTCTCGCGCCTGACCACCGAGGTGCGCTATGCCCTGGAGCGGGGCTTTCCCCTGCTCTGGGTCCAGGGTGAGATCGGCAACCTCTCCATGCCTGCCTCCGGTCACATTTACTTCAACCTGAAGGATGCAGTGGCCCAAGTCCGCTGCGCCCTGTTCCGTGGCGTCCGCGCCCGCCTCCGCTTCAGGCCCGCGGAGGGCGCCCAGGTGCTGGCGCGGGTGCGTATCAGCTTTTACGAACCCCGAGGCGACTTCCAACTGATCGTCGAGCAGATGGAACCCGCCGGCGAGGGGGCCCTGCGCCAAGCCCTGGAGGCGCTGAAACAAAAACTGGCGGCCGAGGGACTGTTCGATCCGGCCCGTAAGAAGGCCTTACCCCCCTACCCCGCCGCCATCGGCGTCCTCAGCTCACCTTCCGGGGCGGCCATCCACGACGTGCTCACGGTATTGAAGCGGCGCTTCCCCGCCGCCCGCGTCATCCTCTACCCCATCCCTGTGCAGGGGGCCGAGGCAGCGCGGGAGATCGTGGCGATGCTCCGGCTGGCCGAGCGGCGCCGGGAGTGCGGCCTCTTCATCCTCACCCGTGGCGGCGGCTCCCTGGAAGACCTCATGGCCTTCAACGACGAGGGCCTGGCGCGGGCCATCGCCGCATTGGAGACCCCCCTGGTCTCCGCCGTTGGCCATGAGATCGACTTCACCCTGGCCGACCTGGTCGCCGACCGGCGTGCCCCCACCCCCTCGGCGGCGGCGGAGCTGGTCACGCCCGACGGCGAGGCGTTGCAGCGCCAGATCGACGCCCTGCGGCACCGGCTGCATGGCCGTTTCAGCCATCTGCTGCGCCTGCTGAATCACCGCCTGGCCGGCGGTCTCAAACGGCTGGAACTGAGCCACCCCCGGCGGCGCATCCAGCAACAGCAGCAGCGCCTGGATGAACTCAGCCTGAGGATCGGGCGCGCCATCCAATCAAAGATCGAGCGCCAGAATGTCCGGCTCCAGGGGTTGAGCAGCCGGCTCACCGCACACCACCCCGGTCTCCGCTTGAAGACGTTGGACAGCCAGTTGACCAAGCTCGGCCCCCGCCTGCGCCGTGCCATGGCCAAACTGCTGGCAACAAAACGCCAGTCCCTGGGCGCTGCCGCCCGGCAGCTCCAGGCCATCAGCCCCCTGGCCACCCTGGACCGGGGTTACGCCATTGCCTGGAAGCTGCCGGAACGGGAACTCCTGCGCGATGCCGCCCAAGTCAATAGGGACGACCAGATCGAGGTCAGGCTTGGCCAGGGGGTGGTCAGGGCGAAAGTGGTGGAGCCTTGATGCAGCGATAGCGCGGCATTAATGTTTCAATCCGCGCCCAGCCTCATCCGCCAAGCGAAAATCCGCCAGCGGATAGAGGCTTGCGGATTAATCCCCGCCCTAAAGGACGGGGTTACCAAAAGGATAACGAGGCACAGGCCCCGTTGTCCAGTTCAACAATTCCCCCTGAAGGGGGAGGTTTCAGACCAGCAAGGTGTTTGGATCAACCAGATCCAGCGCCATCAGCACGGCATCCTCGCGGCCCTGCCTGGCGGGGTAGTAGTTGCGGCGGGAGCCGATCTGGTTGAATCCCATGTTGTGGTAGAGCATTTGGGCGATTTTGTTGGAAGCGCGCACCTCCAGGAACAGGATCTCGGCCTTCTGGCGGCGGGAGAGGGTGATCAGGTTCTCCATCAACAGGCGGCCCAGGCCCTTTCCCTGCCGTTCGGGACTGACGCAGAGGTTGAGGATCTGGGCCTCGCCCACTGCGATGGAAAGGATGCCGTAGCCAACGATGGCCCCGGCCTGTTCCATCGCCCAGCAACTGTAGCTCCCGTCGATGCAGTCGCGCAGGACCCTCTCGGTCCAGGGGAAGGGATAGGCCACGCGCTCGATGGCCAGCACTTCGGGCAGGTCGGAAAGCCCCAGGGGGCGAAGGGAAGGAGATAGTTCTTGGAGTACGGCGATCATGGTGGAGGCTTCCAGGTCAATGTGTGAGGGCTGCGATGAGGTCCTCCATCACCACAGGGGTGATAGAATCCATTTCTTTCAATTCCTGCGGAAGCTACCGACCATGGAACTCTCGACCCTGACTGCCATCTCTCCCGTCGACGGCCGCTACGGCGACAAGCTCACCGATTACCGGACCATCTTCAGCGAATACGGCCTGATCCGCCACCGGGTGCTGGTGGAGGTGCGCTGGTTGCAGGCCCTCTCCCGCCACAAGGCCATCAAGGAGGTGCCGCTCTTCGGCGAACACGCCAACAATATCCTCAATAACATCGTCGAGCGGTTCTCCGAGGAGGATGCCCGGCGGATCAAGAACATCGAGCGCGCCACCAACCACGATGTCAAGGCGGTGGAGTATTTCCTCAAGGAGAAGATCGCCGGCAATGACGAGCTGGAGGCGGTGAGCGAGTTTATCCATTTCGCCTGCACCTCGGAAGACATCAACAACCTCTCCCACGCCCTGATGCTGCGCGAGGGACGCGGCCAGGTGTTGCTGGAACAGATGGACGGGGTCATCGATTCGATCCGCCACCTGGCCCATGAGCATGCCGACCGGCCCATGCTGTCGCGCACCCACGGCCAACCCGCCTCCCCAACCACCCTGGGCAAGGAGATGGCCAACACGGTCCATCGCCTGCATCGTCAGCGGCAACAGGTCGCCGCCGTAGATCTGCTGGGCAAGATCAACGGCGCCGTCGGCAACTATAACGCCCACATCGCCGCCTATCCCGAGATCGATTGGCCCGCCTTCGCCCAAGAATTCGTCGAATCCCTGGGGATCACCTGGAACCCCTACACCATCCAGATCGAGCCCCACGACTACATGGCCGAGCTGTTCGACGCCATCGCCCGTTTCAACAGCATCCTCATCGACTTCTGCCGCGATGTCTGGGGCTACATCTCCCTGGGCTACTTCAAGCAGCGGACCATCGCCGGAGAGATCGGCTCCTCCACCATGCCCCACAAGGTCAACCCCATCGACTTCGAGAATGCCGAGGGCAACCTGGGCATCGCCAACGCCCTCTTCGGCCACCTGGCGCAGAAGCTGCCCATCTCCCGCTGGCAGCGCGACCTCACCGACTCCACGGTACTGCGCAACGTCGGCGTGGGTTTCGCCTACACCAGCATCGCCCTGAACTCCCTGGCGCGCGGCATCGGCAAGCTGGAGGCGGACGACGCCCGCCTGCTGGCGGACCTGGACGCCAATTGGGAGGTGCTGGCCGAACCCATCCAGACGGTCATGCGCCGCTACGGCATCGAGAAGCCCTATGAAAAACTCAAGGAACTGACCCGTGGCCGCCGGATCGATCAGGCCGGCATGCTGGCCTTTATCGAGGGGCTGGATCTGACTGCCGAGGCCAAGGCCGGGCTCAAAGCGTTGACGCCCGATTCCTACACCGGCAACGCGGCGGAGCAGGCGAGGGAGATCTGAGGGTTGACCCTGTAGCCTAGGAGCGCTTTGTAAGCGTGATCTTGAGGGATCGCGCCTGCAAGGCGCTCCTACAGGCTAACGCAGCAGCCTGACCAAGAGTAGCAATATGACCGCGCCGGCAAAGGCGGTGATGAGCAACCCCACCAGCCCTGCCGCCACGTGGATGCCGAGCAGTTGAAAGACGAAGCCGCCGAGAAAGGCGCCGACGATGCCGACAAGGATGTTGCCCAGCAAGCCAAAGCTCCTTCCCTTCATGAGCACGCCGGCCAGCCAGCCGGCAACGGCGCCGACGACCACAAAGACAATCAGATTGACGATGTCCATCTTCATTTCTCTATCCCCCGAGGTTTGGATTAGGCCTCATCAGCGTAGCCAAGGCAGTGGAATAAGGAAAGGCGTTATAGAAGGAGGTTCTTGCAAAACTGCAAGAACCTCTTGCGGTTCAGGGATGAACCGCCATTTTCAATGGCCTAAGCCATTGAAAATGAAGAAAACGAAAAATCACATTTTTCGTTTTCGTCTTGCAAAATGGTCAGGAAGGCCATTTT
>JAHJDE010000190.1 GCA_018812525.1 Gammaproteobacteria bacterium | reverse complement strand
CGGCGTACCCAAGGCGCAAAAGCGTCCGCCTGCGCCACCGCTGGAACGATTTATGGCGGAGTATGCGAATCGTGATGAGGGAATTGCGGCGGCCTATGCAACGGGTGAATACAGCTACCAGCAAATTGCGGATCGCTGCGGGCTTCATTTCACCACCGTTGGCAAGATTGTGCGCAGGGCGAGGAGTGGGGATTGAGCTATTCGGTCGCTGTCTGAAAGTGGCTTTGTGGAATGCTTCGAATCTAGACCTGACCCCGCGCGGGTTATCCTTCTGGAGGCCTTTTCTCTTTATATTTCAGTTGACTAGATGGGCCAGATCAACTCCGAAACGTGAGTCAATGACTTACGATCAGCTTCAGGCAAAATCGAGGGAGGGGGCTGAACGGTACCGACAAAACGGCTGTTCTCACTCTTGCTTCAGGGCAGGATGGAGGATGCGGCCCCGTTCCAGGTTGACCGCCTGCAAGAGGGTGGGATTCATGCGCCAATCCTTTTGCGCCAGGGGAAGTAGATAGGGGATCAGGGCAGCCGAAAGGGCCTGGGAGGCACTCCTCGGTACAGCCCCCGGCATGTTGGTCACGCCGAAATGGACCACGTCCGAGACCACGAAGGTCGGCGCGGCATAGCTGGTGGGATGGGTGGTCTCGACGCAGCCGCCCTGGTCCACAGCGATATCGACGATCACGCTGCCCGGCTCCATGCCCGCCACCTGTTCGGCGCTCACCAGCTCCGGTGTTTTAGCGCCCGGCACCAGTACCGCACCCACCAGCAGATCGGCACGGCGCACCTCCCGGTCGATTTGCCCGGCATAGGCATAAAGGGCGGTGACATTGCTACCCAGGGCGCGCATGGCGGCCAAGCGGTCGCGGCGTTTGTCGAACACCACCACCTCAGCCCCGCAGGCGGCGGCATAGGCAGCGGCGCTGCCTCCGGCCTGGCCGGCCCCGAGGATCACCACTCTACCCCGTTCCGCCGCTGGCAGACCGCCCAGCAACAGACCCTTGCCGCCCTGGGGGCGATGCAGCAAGTGCCCGCCGATCTGGATCGCGATGCGCCCGGCAATGTCGCTCATGGGGGCCAGGATTGGCAGGACGTCCTGCTCCTGCACCGTTTCGAAGGCCACAGCGGTCAGGCCGACGTCCAGCAACATATTGGTCAGGATCGGCTCCGCCGCCAGATGGAGGAAGCAGAAGAGGAGATGGTCCTCACGCAGATAGGCCCATTCCCTCTGCTGGGGCTCCTTGACCTTCACCAGCAGTTCAGCCTCAGCGTAGAGGCTTGCCGCGTCAGGCAGGACACTCACGCCGGCGGCGCGATATTTCTCGTCAGGAAAGCCGCTGAGCAGCCCAGCCCCTCTCTCCACGAACAGCGCGTGCCCCTGCCGGACCAGCTCGCCACAGGCCTCCGGGACCAGCCCGACCCGGCCCTCCAGCGTCTTTATCTCCTTGGGAATACCGATCTTCATCTCGTCCTCGCCCTTCTTTGCTTTATTTGAAATGCCGGGAGACCAGCCTTCAGCTTGAAGCCTAGTATATGGGGGGCGGGGGGTCTCCATTTCCTTCCAGTTTGCCTGCTCATGGTAGAAATGCAGGCAGGCGCGGTACGCAGAGGGACTCTATCGAGGAACTTGCAAAATGGTCGTCCTGACCATTTTGCAAGACGAAAACCGAAAATGCGATTTTCGTTTTTCTTCATTTTCCAATGGCTTGTCGCCATTGGAAAATAGCGGCTCATCCCTGAGCCCTGAGGTTCTTGCAGTTTTGCAAGAACCTCTATCGTTCCCGTTTTCACGGCCACCCTCGGTGGATGTGCTGTACGCCTCGGCAAGCCGTTGCATATATAAGCCTATATTGCCGGACCTGTTTGGACGGTATATATGCCCTGTCGGTGACGAAATATTGTAGACCGCCGATTTATTGGCTAAGACTCGGCCTATTGCCAAGGCCAGGGGGTTGGAATACTATTGGCCGGGTGTCGTTAGCTTAATGCCGAGATCGTATGTGGCATTATATAATATTGCTTCATTGTAGCAAATAGGTGATGTCATGAGTGATGGCCTTGTAAAAGCAACAACCTATCATCTTTCCGATGATGACATAAAAGTCACATTCTCGATGGTCAATCCCGCCGATCTTGAGCTTGTGTATGAAGACATTCAGGGTGAACGTCAATTCTCCGGCCAGTCCATTGACCTGCAAGTCTGTCACCATGGGCTGATGGTCATCGTGGTTCTGGAGGAAGTCCCGGACTTGTACAGCATCACTCTTTCTTTCGCTGTCCCAGCCGCGAACAGACCCACCGATGCCCGGTCTATTCCAGTGAAGACCTTTGCGGTACGAACAATGAGCCGGACCAGTATTGCGGGGCCGGATACGGTTGAGGGCCAGTTGCAAATCTATGAAACCTATGTCTTGCAGGGCAATGCCTGGTAGAGACCGGAACGGATTGCCAGGCTTTTCTATAGTCAATCAACGGAGGTGTCACCATGAAAGCGTTTCAGGGTTTTCTGTTCTCCAAACTTCAGGCCATCGGCACCCGATCAGAAGGGCCAGGCTATTATATGCAACAGTTCGATTACTGCGAGATCCCCATCGCCAAACAGGCCGAACCCTGGCGGGAAGATCCGCTACTCCAGCAGGCATTGAGCACCAAGGTCAGTATCAGTGGGAAAATCGCAGACGGGGAGCTGCACTACGACGCCATCAACCCCTATTCACCCCCCACAGGAACCGAGGCCGACGTAGAGGCCGAGCTGCCGTCCCTGAAAATTACCCTGATCCCAGAGGCAGGGGAGCTCTGGCTCGACCTGATGCCGCCGTCACCGCCGCCCCGGCCCTTCAAGATAACCCTGGAGCTGGAATGGCCCTATCGAAGCATCTGGCAGGGCATCTGTCCTACCTCCCAACTCTATGACTTTTTCGTCGAGTTCGATGGCAAATGCATATGGCAATGGAGCGAGGGCAGGGCATTCATGGATGTCCTGACCCCGGTGGCCATACCAGGGGGGAGCCCCCATCCGTTCACGGAGATCTGGATAATCGAACCAGGCACCCTGCCGGCCGAGGGGCTCTATACCATCCGGGGTCTATTCATCGCCTCCGGCCAAGAAGCTGAGCGGCAGGTCCAGATCCGGTTTGCCCACTGAGGGGCTGTGAAAATACCTCCCACCCACTACGGATGCCCAGTGCCGCCCTCGCTACGGCAGGAAGTATTTTCACCGCGTCTGACCCCCGATTCTCGCTTCAGCGCCAGGGCGGACAGGTCTGTTTTGGCTTGGCTGATCAGGTAAATTGCCAGGAACCAGAGGGTCAACGCCAAGCGGTTGTGCTGGACAGCGTTCCGGCGATCAGGGAGGTCTGTGTTTGGCACGCGCGGCATTGGAAGGATCGCAGGCAGTGCTGCCTGTCGCGACCACCCGTTAGGATGCGGAAATGGCAACCATTTGGACGAAGTTTGAAGTTTGTTCCGCAAAGTAGGCCCTGAAAGAAAGCTAAAAAGGGTAGCGTCCCCTTTTTTTGCGGGGGGGGCGGGAAGATTGCTGGGGTCAGGTCTTGTCTCGTGCTTTTCTTTTCGTTACATTGTATACATGCCTAGAACACCACGCAGGGAGATAGGAGACCAAGTTGAACTGCACTACTCCATGATCAAACTATTAAAGGGATCGATGGGCACGGGGCAAGACTTGACCCCCATTGCTTCTGTCGTTTGATCCTCGAAACTACGGATGTCTGAAATTGGGAGAACTCGTGCGCAAACAAGCTTACCTTGAAGTCAAGGAAGTCTCGGCTGGCGATGGTTCAGCTATCGTCCATCTGCATGTGCGCCCCACGGCCTAACCCAT
>JAHJDE010000024.1 GCA_018812525.1 Gammaproteobacteria bacterium | reverse complement strand
TACAGGGATGTACCGTTTACGGACCAAAGGACGGAAAAATGCGATTTTTCGTTTTCTTCATTTTCAATGGCTTAGGCCATTGAAAATGGCGGTTCATCCCTGAACCGCAAGAGGTTCTTGCAGTTTTGCAAGAACCTCTATGTTTTGCGGGGTGACAACCTGAGGAAGCAAACCATGAACAGGCGGCACTTTCTTCTCTCTGCCTCGGCGGTCATGGCGGGCCTCGCCAGCCAGCGCCCCTTCGCCTCTTCAGGGGCCGAACCCGAGCCACCGCCGGGCGGTGGCAATGCGATCTATTTCGTCCCCGGCTACCGTTCCGATCTCGCGGTCTACAAGGGGGAGCCGGCACAGACCTCTGCGTTGCTGCGCAAATCCTTCCCCAAGGTGTTTACCCAGGCGGGGACACTGGTGACGCGGGTCGATGAGCGCGATGGCTCCCTGTGCCGCGCCCTGCTGCCAGTGATCGGCCACAAGATCAGCCTGAGTCCAGATGGCCGGCGCGCCTTCTGGAACAGCATGAACGGCAGCAGCATGGTCTCCTTCGATCCGGACAGCCTGGCGCTGGATGTCTTCGCCAAGCCCCAGGGCAAGGACCGGATCGGCGGGGGCCACGCCCTTTATAGCGCGGACGGCGAGATCCTGTTCGTGGCGGAACGCAAGGCCAACGGCACAGTCCGGGGCAGGCCCAGGGACCACCATGGTCTGATCAGCATCCGTGACGCCCGCACCCTGCGCGTCCTGGAGAGCTACGACTCCCAAGGCATCGGCCCCCACGACATGGCCATACTGCCGGACGGCAAGCACTTGGCGATTGCCCATTACGGTGTCATGAACCTGGCCAGGATGGGGGAACGCCCTCTGGTCGTCGAACCCAGCCTCTGCATCCTGGAACTCGCGAGCGGCAAACGGGTGCAGAAATGGAGTGGCCCCACCGGAGGACATGAGGTCAGGCACCTCGCCGCCTGTGGCCCAGGCCGTGTTGCCGCCATCCAGATCAACCAGTCCAGCGCGGAGGAGTACCGGCGCTTTATCGAGACCGAAGAGACCATCTCCGAGTTCGATGCCTGGGCATCCCCCGGTGAACATTATCTACCCGCGCCGGTCGGTTTTTACGATGCCGACAAACCGGGCGAACCTCCCGTCCTGACGACGGCCGGCGATGGACGGCTGATGCTGCAGGGCCAGTCGATCCTCTACGATCCCCGGCACGACGAGGTAATTGCTACCTTTGTCGATTCCCACGCAGTGCTGGTATTTTCCGGCGGCTCGGGCCAGTTGAAGCGGGTGATCCGTACCGACGCCCTTGGTCTCCGCTATCCCCGCGGGGTTGTCCTGCACCCCGATGGGATTCACTATGCCGTCTCCGGGAGCTGGACCGGCATCCATCTGTTCCGGCGCGGCAGCCACGAGCACCTGGCCGACCGTGCCATCCACAGCGTCTTTTTCAACCATAGCCACCTGTCGGTCGCCCAGGCTTAGCGAGGCATCGCCTCAGACCGACGAGACGTGAATTACGCCGCCATACCGTAGGAGCGCCTTGCAGCAGAATTTGACTCAAATGAGCCTCTTGCAAAATTGCACATCATGTAGGCGTTATCGTTGACTAACCACTATATATTGTGTGTTGGCACGATTCTTTCGGAGTTTTGCAAGTGCCTCAAATGCAAAGCATTCCGGCACTCAAGAATCCTAGGCGGTTCCCACACCCATCGGGAGAAGCATGAACCACTGGCTGATGAAATCGGAACCCGACGCCTTCGGCATCGATGATCTGGCGGAGCGACCCGGCCAAACCGAGCACTGGGACGGGGTCAGGAACTACCAGGCACGCAATATGATGCGCGACGGCATGAAGCTGGGCGATCAGGTCCTCTTCTATCACTCCAACTGCGCGGAGCCCGGCATCCTGGGGATCATGGAGGTGGTGCGCGAGGGCTATCCCGACCACACCGCCTTCGATCCCGAGGCCAGGTATCACGACCCCGGCAGTGACCCGGCGAAACCGCGCTGGTTCATGGTGGATGTGAAGTATCTACGCCATCTGCGGCGCAACATCAGCCTGCGGGAGTTGCGGCAGTACGCGGAGGGTCCCCTGCAGGGCTTGCCCCTGCTGCGTAAGGGCAGCCGACTCTCGATCATGCCGGTCAGCGCGGAGGAATGGGGGTTTATCCTCGCGCTGGAATAGCCTGGAGAAGCTTCTCCAGCGAGCGCCGATCCACCGGCTTGCCGATGAAGCCGTTCATGCCGGCCGCCTGGGCGGCCTGGGTAGTGGCGGCGTCGTCATCCGCCGACATGGCATAAATGGGCAGGGTCGCTGCGGTGCCTCCCAGTTCCCGGATCTGGCGCGTGGCCTGGTAGCCGTCCAAGACCGGCATCTGGATATCCATGAGCACCAGATCGTAGCCCTCCCGGGAGACCTGTTCCACTGCCTCCCTGCCATTCTCCGCGAAGCCGGAACGGTGGCCCAGTTCATTGAGAAAGTGCATGGCGAACTGGCGGTTGATCAGGTTGTCATCCACCACCAACACCTTCAGGCTCTTGCGACGTACCTCTTTAGGGGGAGGCGTCCCTGTGCCGATATCGTTCACACTCATCTCCTCATCGACCAATATCCAGTAACCCGCTGTATTCTCCTCTATGCCGAGGGGCACGGCGAACCAGAAGGTGCTTCCCTCGCCGAAGCGGCTCTCCACTCCCAGCTTGCCGTCCATGGATTCGATGATGCGCCGGCTCAGTGCCAGGCCCAGACCCGCCCCGGCGAAGCGCCTGGCAAAGGAGGCATCGACCTGGGAAAAGGCCTCGAACAGGCCGGGGATGTCCTCCTCACGAATACCAATGCCGCTGTCTATAACCTCGAAATGCACCATGGAACGGGTGCGCTGATCCGTATCCGCGCTGACGCGGAGGCCGATCTTGCCTTTTTCGGTGAACTTGACGGCGTTGTTGGCCAGATGGGACAGGACCTGACGCAGGCGCTTCACATCACCGACAAAGGTCCGGCGTAGCGGGAGGGGCAGTTCGACCTCCAGGGTCAGCCCTTTCTTACGCGCCTCCTCCTGGATGTGGGCGGCGACAGCCTCGATCAGGTCCGGCAGGTCGAAAGGCAACTCCCGCAATTCCAGCCCGGCCCCGTCGCTTTGGGAATATTCAAGGATATTGTTGACCATCTCCCCCAGCGCCCTGGCCGAACGGCGGATGGCCAGGGCCTGGGAGCGCTGCTCCTCGTTCAGGTCGCTGCCCAGCAGCAGATCCACCATGCCATCGATCCCGGTGATGGGGGTGCGGAACTCATGACTGACCCCGGCAAGAAATTCCGTCTTGGCCTGATCGGCACGGCGCGCGGCCTGCATGGCTGCCGTCAACTCCTGCGTCCGCTCCTCGATCCGTTTCTCCAGGGAGAGGAGGTTTTCCAGCAATTGCCGGTTGGCCCGATAGAGTTCCACTGCCTTCTGTTCGAGCAGCTCTTCCGCCTCCTTGCGCGACCGGCGCTCGCGTTCGAAGCGGAGCCTCCATTTCTCGTCCACCTCAAGGGTATCCACGGGTGTTTAGCGCCCGATAAGGCGAAACTGAACGGCGCCGTCCTCCAGGACCGAGCGCTCCAGTTCATAGGGGTCGTTGTAATAGTCGATGCAACCCTCGATCAGGCCCTGGGCCAGATCAGAGAAGGGGCGCTCGGAACGGTAGATCATATCGAAGGTGCCGTCGTCGTTGTGGCGATAATGGAAGGTCGGCAGTTCGGCTTCCGGGTAGAGCTTCTTCACTTCCACATGGATGTGGTTCTCGATGGTCTCCAGAAAATCGAGGCTGGAGTCTACCTTCGAGAAGAAGCTGGGATAGCGGTCGACAAAATAGCCGAACAGGTGCCTCCCGTAGGCGGCCACCAGATCACCGCTGGCGATACCGGTCTTTTCGCTCAGGCTGGCCACCAGCCCAAGCAGCTCCTGGTGATCGTAGTTGCCCACAGCCGTATAACTGCCGCCGCTGGGAACACCGGACTCCTCGATAATGGTATCGACCATGTCGATGGAAAACCGCTCCTCCACCATCTCCAGGAACTCGGAAAAGACAACGCCCAGCATGTTCGGATCCTCTTTATGAAGAACGCACCAAGGGGGAAGGGTGCCCGCGAAGTATGACACAGATGCCCTATGCCAAAATACCGACGCACCGCACCCTTTCGGGTCGCAACCCAAAAACCGCCTTTTAACCGCGAAGGACGCGAAGAACACGAAGGATATCGTAGGGGCGGGTTTAAAACCCGCCCGTACAAACGCCCGTACAAAACTGCGTATAGCCGTTCACCCGGAAGGTGAGTGCCTCGACGGAGATAATCCAGTGATTTCTGTAACTATTCAGCCCCCCCTCCCTCCGGGAGGGGGTTGGGGGGAGGGCCGGGCGTAAACTAAGCGCCTATGCCCGAATCGACCTCTTACCCCCTCCCCAACCCTCCCCCTGCAAAGGGGGAGGGGGCAATTTCTGAGTTGAGCTGAATAGTTACTGATTTCTTTGCGTTCTTCGCGTCCTTCGCGGTTAAACGAGGAATTCAGGGTCAAAAGAGGTTCTTGCAAAACTGCAAGAACCTCTTGCGGTTCAGGGATGAACCGCCATTTTCAATGGCCTAAGCCACTGAAAATGAAGAAAACGGAAAATCGCATTTTTCGTTTTCGCCTTGCAAAATGGCCAGGAAGGCCATTTTGCAAGTTCCTCAAATACCCCTCCGTTTCCGAAAGGCCCGACCACAGGTACAGCCCCCTTTGATCGGCGATCCGAAGGAGCGATCACATTCGAAGGTGGGACTCGTCCGCCAGCCGCAGACAAAGCGGTTATTCCGCTTCTCGCCGATCAGCACAGCATTTATTGCGGATGCCAGCCGGTCGGCCTCGCCATCGGAGGTCTCGACCATGCAGGAGATTTCTCCCTCCGCCTCTCCCTGGCAATAGAGCCGTATCGCCTTGAGCGAGACCTGCCCCTTGCGCGCCAGACGGATCAGATGATTGATGATCTCCGCCCGGCTGGCCGGCAGGAAAGGACGCACCGCCCGGGTCCGGCACACCAGATCGGCGGCCGGTTGCAATTTCGATGACGATGACAGGCTTTTCGTTTTCTCCATGTTCGTCCAAGCACCTTGCTGGTCTGAAACCTCCCCCTTCAGGGGGAATTGTTGAACTGGACAACGGGGCCTGTGCCTCGTTACCCTTTTGGTAACCCCGTCCTTTAGGGCGGGGATCAATCCGCAAGCCTCTATCCGCTGGGTTACCGTTCACCCCCCCTCCCTCTGGGAGGGGGTTGGGGGGAGGGCGGTTGTGGATAACGCGCTGAATTTATTAGGCCACCCCCTCCCCAACCCTCCCCCAGAGGGGGAGGGGGCTGAACGGTTCCGACTTGAGGCGCGGCAGCCCGGCGCACCCCCAAGGTACTCCTGGCCCAATTGTAAGCCCAAACCGAGGCCGATCACCCCCTGGCCGCTATGAAAAGATGGCCGTTCCCGTTACAAACATTGCAGATGAGGTTCTTGCAATATTGCAAGAACCTCTTGCGGTTCAGGGATGAACCGCCATTTTCAATGGCCTAAGCCATTGGAAATGGAGAAAACGAAAAATCACATTTTTCGTTTTCGTCTTGCAAAATGGTCAGGAAGGCCATTTTGCAAGTGCCTCAGATAACTATTCAGGTCGCCCGGCTTTTTGGGCGATCTGAATAGTTACCATTGCAGTTACAAACACTGGCCCGCTTGTAGTATGTTTAGGCACTTGGAAAAAGGAGAAGGCCAATCATGAGCGCACTGCACGCCATCGTGGTGGATGATGACGCCGCACTGAGGAAGTATGTCAGCGTCATCCTGGAGAAGGAGGGCATGCATGTCCTGGCAGTAGAGGGTCTGACCGATCTGCTGCAACACTATCAAGGCTTCCAGCCCGACCTGGTCATCCTCGATCTCTCCCTGGGCGACGCCGACGGCGTCGAGGTCCTGCGCTACTTCTCCGAGGCCGGCTGCAAGGCCCAGATCATTCTCATGTCGAGCTTCGACGAGCGCCTGATCAACACGGCCCTGCGCGTCGGCACATCTTATCGCCTCAATATGCTGGGGACCCTGCAAAAACCCGTTGCACCGCAAGATCTGCGGGGCATGCTGGCCAGGATTCCGAAGAACCTGAGCGCCATCCGGGAGACTGACCTGCAATCGGCCATCGAGGAGAGCCATCTCTTCCTCAGCTACCAGCCCAAGGTCGAGTTGAAGAGCGGCAGACCGGTCTCCGCCGAGGCCCTGGTCCGTTGGAATGACCCCGACCGCGGCATCATCCTGCCCGATCAGTTCATCGCCCTGGCGGAGCAGAGCTGCCTCATCGGTCCCATGACGGAGTTCGTCCTGCGCCGGGCGGTCGAGGAATGCCGGCGCTGGCTCGACGAGGGCCGCGACCTGAGCGTCTCGGTCAACCTCTCGGCCTCGGCCCTCACCAACCTCAACCTGCCGAACCACATCCACCAAGTCCTCAAAGAGAAGTCACTGCCGCCGGACCGCCTGATCCTGGAGGTCACCGAGTCCACAGCCATGACCGATACCCACATCACCATGGATGTCCTGACCCGCCTGCGGATCAAGGGGGTCAGCATCTCCCTGGACGACTTCGGCACCGGCTATTCATCCCTGGTGGAACTGCACCGCATGCCCTTTTCCGAATTGAAGATCGATCGCTCATTCGTCATGAACGCCGACAAGGACAAGGATGCCCGCATCATCGTCGAGGCCATCGTCGGCCTCGCCCACACCCTGGGCCTCAAGGTAGTGGCGGAGGGCATCGAGTCCCGCAGCCATTGGGATTTTCTCAAAAACCTGGGGTGCGACCTGGGACAGGGCCACTTCATCTCGGAACCCCTGCCATCCCCCGCCTTCCGTGCCTGGCTCGGCGAGTGGCAACCGCCAGCCTGAGCGGCTGTGAAAATACCTCCCGCCCTCGCTACGGCGGGAGGTTTTTTCACAACCTCTGAGGTTCTTGCAAAACTGCAAGAACCTCTTGCGGTTCAGGGATGAACCGCCATTTTCAATGGCCTAGGCCATTGAAAATGAAGAAAACGAAAAATCGCATTTTTCCGTCCTTTGGTCCGTAAACGGTACATCCCTGTACCACTTCTCGTTTTCGCCTTGCAAAATGG
>JAHJDE010000189.1 GCA_018812525.1 Gammaproteobacteria bacterium | reverse complement strand
ATACCGCGAAGGCACCCAAGACCTGTGCCAACTTCGTCCAATATATCGAAGACGGCCACTACGACAACACCATCTTCCATCGCGTCATCGAGGGCTTCATGATCCAGGGTGGTGGCTTCATGTCCGACATGATGCAAAAGGCCACCCGCGATCCCATCGAGAACGAGGCCAGCAATGGCCTCTCCAATCGGACCGGCACCATCGCCATGGCGCGCACCATGGCGCCCCACTCTGCCTCCGCCCAGTTCTTCATCAACACCTCCGACAACGGGTTCCTCGACTATCCGGGTCAGGATGGCTGGGGCTACTGCGTCTTCGGCAAGGTGGCCGAGGGTATGGATGTGGTCAATAAGATCAAGGGCGTCGATACCACGCGCCGCGCCGGCCATCAGGACGTACCGGTGGAGCCCATCGTAATCCGGAGCGCTGCTGTTAACGAAGTCTGATCCCGCGCGTGACCCCTAAGGTGAAGCTGTTCATCTCCGATCTCCATCTGTCGGTCCAGCGTCGAGATACCCTGGACATCTTCCTGCGTTTTCTGCAGGAACGGGCGGCCAAGGCCGATGAGCTCTATATTCTGGGTGATCTCTTCGATGCCTGGATCGGGGATGGCGACGACAGAGCTCCCATCCCGGCGCTACGCGACAGCCTTCGCACAACGGTCGGGGCCGGCTGCCGGATTTTCATTCAGCACGGCAACCGGGATTTTCTGCTGGGTAAGCACTTTGCCCGCCAAACCGGCACGGTGCTGATCGGAGAGGAGCACTGCATCGACATCGGCGGACGCAAGGCGCTCCTGATGCACGGCGACCTGCTGTGCACAGACGACCATGAATACCAGAGAATGCGTCGGTTGATGCGCAGCCCGATCACCCTGGGCCTGCTTCTGCTCTTCCCCTTGGCCTTGCGGGTCCGGATTGCCGCCCGACTTCGCAAGGGCAGCGCCAATGCCGTTGCACGAAAGCCAAGGGAGATCATGGACGTGAACAGGACGACCGTCGACCACTACCAACGCAAGCACGGGGCCAGACTCTTGATTCACGGCCACACCCATCAACCTGCGCTTCATGACAGCCTGCTCGATGGACTTCCCGCTCAGCGCTTTGTCCTGGGCGATTGGCAGACGAACCCTACAATTTTTGTGCAGGCCGATGCCGACGGTCTTCGATTGGAGGCATTTTCATGAGCCGAAACGTATTGATCACCGGCTGCTCCAGTGGCATCGGCCTTTGTGTCGCCCAGGGGCTCAGGCTACGCGGCTACAGGGTCTTCGCCTCGGCACGCAAGGAGGAGGATGTGCTGCGACTGCGGGAGCTTGGCCTTACCAGCCTGCGCCTGGACTTGGACGACAGCATCAGCATCCAGGATGCCTTCGAGGAGATGATGCTGCGCACGGGCGGCAAGATCTACGCCCTCTTCAATAACGGCGCCTATGGCCAACCCGGCGCAGTCGAGGACCTGAGCCGCGCGGTGCTGCGCGCGCAACTGGAGACCAATCTACTGGGCTGGCACGAACTTACCCGGCTGGTCATTCCCGTCATGCGCATCCAGGGCAAAGGACGCATCATCCAGAACAGCTCCATCCTTGGCTTCGCCGCAATGCCCTATCGCGGGGCCTATAACTGCTCCAAATACGCCCTGGAAGGACTGACCGACACCCTGCGCATGGAACTGGAAGGGAGCGGGATCCAGGTCTCGCTTATCGAGCCGGGCCCGATCCTGAGCCGATTCCGCCAGAATGCCTATCTGAAATTCAAGGAAAACATCGACGTGGCAGGGAGCAAGCACCGCAAGCAGTACGAGGCCATTGAGGCGCGGCTGGACAAGGAAGGGTCCGCAGCCCCCTTCACCCTGCCGCCCGAAGCGGTGTTAAAGAAGGTCATCCACGCACTGGAGAGCAAGCGCCCCAGGGCGCGCTACCCCGTGACAGTCCCCACCCACCTCTTCGCCCTGCTAAAGCGGCTGTTGCCGACCCGGACACTGGATGTCCTGCTGCGCAAGGCATCGGGAGAGGGCGCGCGATAAGCGAAAAAGCCGCATGGCCCCTGTGGGACCATGCGGCCTGTGTCAGAAGAAAGGGGTCTTTACCAGCGGCGTACGCGGCCGGTATCCATATGCACGAACTGGGGACCGGCGTAGTATCCGACGCCGCCTGCCTGCATGGAGAGGGCCGCCATGCGGACCTTGTCGAGCGAGCGGCCGGGGACACGGATATCGATGGCCTTGCCGCTCATGTGCAGGCTGTGCTTGGCTACGCCGCGGCCGCGGCCGCGCAGCATGCTGTTGGTCCTGGGAGAGCGGTAGCCGGAGATGATATGGAACGGGCGATCCGTTTCCAGCTTCATGCGCACGGCGAACAACTGGTCCAGGAGCGAGGGGTCGATCCGGTGGATATCGTTGCTGCGGAAATCGCGCATCAGGTGGTTGATGTCCTTCAGGGAGTCGGAGATATAGCTGCCGCCTTCCCAGTAGGTCACCTTCAACCGCTCACCGGTATGCGTGTGATGGAAGGTAAGGAACCGCTCCTTGTACTTTCCCAGACCGAGATCGCGCTTTTTGCGCTGGACACGGCGGGAAACCTTGCTGTCACCCTTGTCCTCGCTGAATTCGCCGGCGACGAGATTCCCGTTGGATGAACCCATGCCACTGGATCCGAAGAGGGACTCCATGACACTGCATCCACCGAGTCCGAGTGCACTGCCGGCCACCATGGTGCCAAGGAAGAGGCGACGAGAGGGCGTATGGATGACGCCTTTCTTATCGGAATTCTTATCAGACATTTTACTACTACCTCCGCTGATACATTCCCGAGGGGTTTGGCTGAAGCTTAATTCATCCAACCCCGATTTTCAAGACAATTAATCGGTTAGCGATTAATTCTGATCAAACAGTTTATCTCTACCGTAGATATCCTGCAGGAATCTGACATCACCACTCGCATCTACCCTTGTCGTGAAGTATGCAAGGTATACAGGAACCTTCTCCGGCAAGTCAATATCCACCGTAACTCCCTGGCCGATTTGATGTATGACTCTTTGCTTTCCCTGCTCTGGATCAAGTTTGTCCAGTAAATGTCCGGCCAGGGTCTCGGGATTCTGTACCCGGATGCAGCCATGGCTGAAGGTCCTCACATCCTTTTCGAACAGGTGCCTTGTCGGTGTGTCGTGCAGATAGATGGCCTGTTTATTGGGCATCACCAGCTTGAGCCGGCCCAAAGCATTGGCGTCGCCCAGATCCTGCTTGATCAGATAGGGAAAATCCCGCGCGGTGAAGTGCGCGTTCCAATCCACATCACGGGGATTGATCTCGACCCGGCCTTGGCGCACATAGAGCTTGTAGCCGTTGTCCCGCAGATAATTGGGATTCTTTTGCAGTTCGGGGATCATCTCCTTGATGGCGATCTGATTGGGCACGAACCACTCCGGATTCGCCTTCACCTGAACGATCTCTGCGGCAATGGAGGGACTGGGGTGCTTCTTCTCCCCGTTGATGATACGGGTCCGCCAAGCGACCTCCCCCTGGTCGTACAGCTGCAAGCCGAACTCGGGCAGATTGACCAGAACGAAACGCTGCCCCAGATCCCTGGGCATCCAGCGCCAGCGCTCCAGGGTGGCGATGATGCTCTGGATGCGCTCCTCGATCGGAACATTCAGGACGGCTACCGTCGCAGATCCGATCACCCCATCATCCTTAAGCCCATGATGCATCTGGAAAACCCGCGCAGCCTGGACCAGTGCCGGGTCGTAAGTGGTGGAATCCGCAGGTTCGGCGGAACTGAACTCCTGCTGCGCCATCAGGCGCTGGCGCAGGATGGGCACCAGATCCGATTTCATGCCCGGCTTTAGAAGAGTCGTCCTGACGGGCAGCAGGGGCCAGCCCCCCCTGGCGGCCAGATCGCGGTAACGCTTGAGCACCTGCTTGAGCTGCTGATACTCCCCGGACGGGGGTTCAAGCGCGTTGAGCAACTGATTGGCGTCGGGGCTGGTGACCAGGTTCTGCAAGAACTCGCTGGAATTGAAGGATCGGGGGGGGATATACCAGCCGGAATCCACCATGACGGGCACATAGCGTCCAACCGACAGAGAGCGGGCATACTGGACCACGCCCTCGGTCAGGGCCATCTCGAAGGTTGCCCGTTGCTGATCGTTGCCGCCGGCTATCAGCGGCTCAAGATAGGTCTGGAGATCGATATTGGGCAGGCCGGCGTCAGACGCCGTCATGAGACGCTTTACCAGTGCCTTGGAGAAATCGGTCGGTTTCCCATCGGCCAGCCAGAGTGGCCGGAACATGCGTTTTTCGTAGAACTGACGCATCCAGGTCCAATCCACCGGCGCGGCTGCGGAAGGCCCTTCCTGCTGCGCGGGGGGCTGGGGGGGCTGGGCCTGGCCACTCGGCTGATTGATTGCGATCCTGGCCTCCAGCTCTTTCCTTATGGCAGTTCCAAGACGGTCATAGGATTGAAAGGGTTTTTCGAACTCCCGCAGGGGATCGAAGAAATTGCCCCGCTGGGCATGAGCCGTGCCCTGAGCCGACAAGGCAGAGGCCGACGCAAGACCAATACATAACCGCCACGCCATTCGCCGCATCATATTCAATCCAGTAAGCAAGCTAAATTTATGTTCTGGGAAATCGCCAATCATCTACCAGGGGTAGAAAGACGAATTATCAATGGGATGAGGCGGGTAAGGATACAAGCAAACGCCAACATCGCCAATAGGCGGACCGACTAATCTCCATCCAACTGAATTTACAGGAAAATACACCAACATCTCCGCAAGATATCCCCTCCGGAGCCGATAGGGCTTTTGGGGCAGGTTTTGTTGTGACAAGGGATGTGGGAAATTGTTCCCTGGCAAATCGGAAGAGCGAGGTGCGGCCGCGATCACGAAGCCCTCCTGCATCGGGGAGAGGTAATCGGCGAGGAAGCGGTTGAAATCAACCCCTTTCTCGGTCTCCATCGCGGCCAGCCTGTGGAGGGAGCCCTCCGTCTCCTCCCGGAACAGGGCATTCTGCTATCAGGGGAAGGCAGCGGTCCGCCATGCAATAATTGACCTCGACGGTGATGTGGTCCAGGTGGGGGATTGGGGCCAGCAGGGCCTTGTAGTGGGATAGCTCGCGGGGTGTATGGGTGACCAGGGATAGGATACAGGCGCGGCTCTTCTGACCGACACGCCAGAGATGCAGATCGGCGATACGGGTGTCGGGATCGGCCTCCATCAGGGCGCGAATCGCCTCTTCCGTTGGACCCTGATCCTCGGCGTCCAGCAGGACTCGGCCGCTGTCGCGCAGGAGGCTGGCTGCCCAGCGGGCGATGACCAGGGCGCCGACGATGCCCATCAGGGGGTCCATCCAGACCCAGCCGAAGGCCGATCCGGTCCAGAGGGCGAGGATGGCCAGGACCGAGGTAAGTGAGTCAGCGATTACATGGAGATAGGCAGCGCGCAGATTGTGGTCCTGGTGATGGTTGTGTCCGTGATCATGGTCATGGTCGTCATGGCCCAGCAGCCAGGCGCTGATGAGATTGACCGCCAGGCCGATCCAAGCCACCACCATGGCCTCGCTGAAGTGGACGTTCACCGGCGCGAGAAAACGAGACAGAGATTCCGCCACCATGAGCAGGGCCACCAGGCCCAGGGCCACGGCGCTGGTGTAGCCGCCCAGGGTGGCCACCTTGCCGGTGCCGAAGGTGAAGCGGGGATCGGCGGCGTGATGGCGGGCCATGCGATAGGCAAAGGCCGCAATGCCCAGCGCACCCACATGGGTGGCCATGTGCCAGCCGTCGGCCAGCAGCGCCATGGAGCCGGTGAGATAGCCCGCGATGACCTCCACCAGCATGGTGACGGCTGTCAGGGCGATGACCCAATGGGTTCGCTGCTCGGCGTGATGCTGGTCGTGGAGGCGAAAGTCGTGGTGGTGCTGCCAGTCGGTGATGTCGTGCATTGGAAACTCACTCCCCGCTTTTCCAAGCATAGATCTCGATACTGGCGGCATCGCATTTGCAGCATCCGCCACCGCAGGCGGTACCTTCCGGCAGCCTCTCCACCTGGCCCTTGGCCATCAGTCGTTCCAGCATGGGCCGAAGGGCGCTGGGATCGGCGTCGAAATGGTGGGCCAAATCGATAAGGGCAGCGCGGTGGTGGGTCTTGAGGTAATCACGGAGTTGGGAAAGGATCATGGGGTACTCCTTACTTCAGATGAAAAAGTGCGGAGTGCGTTCTAAATTCCATCGTACTTCGCGCCCCACATACTGTGCTGTCAAGCCTGTTGCGGTTCCACCTGCGGCAGAGCGGTCATCGTCAGGCGGCCCCAATGTCTCAGGGCAAAGATGACGGCGCCGAAGATGGCCAGCATGGCAGCGATCCAGGCCAGGGAGGTACCGGGCTGACGGCTGAAGATGGCCACCTGGTAATAGACCGTGGCGGCGATGTAGGCCAGCCCCGAGGTCCAACCGGCCACGAACAGGGTCCAGCCCCAGTTGGTCTCCCGGTAGACGGCGGCCAGGGCGGCTGTACAGGGGAAATAGAGCAGGATCAGCAACAGGTAGGCGAAGGCCCCGGCTGCACCATCGAAACGGGCGGCCATGGCGCCGAAGGTGCCAGTGGCCACGCCTTGCTCTTCGGCGGCGGTTTCGAGGCTACTCAGATCGCCCACATCCAGGCCGAGGGGATCGCCCCAGGTGCCCATGGCATCACCGAGATTGGCCGGGATGGTGGCAAAGGCCTCCATGAGACGGGTCTTGAGATCGAAGCCGGCCTCTTCCTCGGGCGCGGCGCCGGCCGCTGCCGCATCGGACTTGGCCAGTTCGCCATAGAGGGCGTCGAGGGTGCCGACCACGGCCTCCTTGGCCAGGACGCCGGTAAAGATGCCCACCGCCGCCGGCCAGTTCTCCTCGGTCATGCCCATGGGAGAGAAGGCGGGGGTGATGGTCCGTCCGATGGCGCTCAGCACGGATTTATCCGTGTCCTCGTTGCCGTAGCTGCCGTCGGTGCCGATGGCGTTGAGCAGATTCAGCACCAGCACCATGGGGACTATGATCTTGCCGGCGCGGAAGACGAAGCTTTGGGTCCGGTCCCAGGTACGAAGCAGTACGCCCTTGAGGGTCGGCGCATGGTAGGGCGGCAGCTCCATGACGAAGGGGGCGGTCTGGCCCTGGAGCAGGGTCTGCTTCATGATCAGGCCGGTCAGCACCGCCACGGCGATGCCGATCAGATAGAGGCCGAAGACGATGTTCTGCCCGCCGATGGGGAAGAATGCGGCGGCGAAGAGGGCATAGACCGGCAGCCGCGCCCCGCAGGACATGAAGGGGGCCATGACGATAGTCATGATGCGGTCGCGCTGCTGTTCCAGGGTGCGGGTGGCCATGATGGCAGGCACATTGCAGCCGAAGCCGACGATCAGCGGCACGAAGGCCTTGCCGGGCAGCCCGATGGCGCGCAGGGCGCGGTCCATGACGAAGGCGGCGCGGGCCATGTAGCCCGAGTCCTCCAGCACCGAAAGGAAGAGGAAGAGGAAGGCAATCACCGGGATGAAGGTGGCGACCACCTGAATGCCCCCGCCGATGCCCTTGGCCAACAGCAGGTTCAGCCACTCGGGCAAGCCCAGAGAGGTCATGAACTGGCCCAGGCCATCCACCAGCAGGGCGCCGGTGAATTTGTCGAAGAAATCGATGAAAGAACCGCCGATGTTGATGGTGAACATGAACATCAGGTACATCATCAACAAAAAGAGGGGGATGCCCAGGAACCGATTGAGGACGACGCGGTCGATTCGGTCCGAGGTGCTGCGCCGGACTTGGCCCAGCTTGCGCACCGTTCCGCCGATTACCTGACTGACGAAGCCGTAGCGGGCATCGGCCAGGCTGATGTCGATGTCGTCGCCCAGGGCCAGTTCCGTTTCCGCCCGAAGGGCCGACAGGGGCTCGACCATGGCCTCCCCGGCCAAGCGCTGCGCCAGGGAGTCGCCTTCCAGCAGTCGTACCGCCAGCCAGCGGGGATCGGCTTTGTGTGCCCTGGCCGGGTCCGAGATCATGGGAAGCAGACGGGATATTGCCGTCTCGGCGGGGGCCGCGTAGGGGACGGTGCTTTCCGGAATGGCCCGGTCCCGCGCGGCTTTATGAATACCCTCCCGCAGAGCGGCTATCCCCTCGCCGCTGGCGGCGCAGATGGGAATTACCGGGCAACCCAGCCGCCGGGCAAGGTTGTCAATGTCGATCTCGATGCCCCGCTCGCGGGCCACGTCCATCATGTTCAGGGCCAGCAACAGAGGGACCTTCATCTCCAACAGTTGAGCCGTGAGGTAGAGGTTGCGCTCCAGATTGGAGGCATCGAGGATGTTGAGGATCAGGTCGGCCTCGCGCTCTGCTACGTAGTCGCGGGCAATGCGTTCATCGAGGGAGACATTCTCCTCGGATACGTCGAGGGAGTAGGTGCCAGGCAGGTCCACCAGCTCGAACTCCGTCTCCTGTAACCGATAGCGGCCGGTCTTGCGCTCCACCGTGACCCCCGGCCAGTTGCCCACCTGCTGCTTGGCGCCGGTGAGGGCATTGAAGAGGGTGGTCTTGCCGCAGTTGGGGTTGCCGACCACCCCGATGATGTACTTTGTGCTCATGCCTGCTGCCTCTCGATCAAAAGGGTTTCCGCTTCCTGCTTGCGCAGGCTCAGGTTGAAGCCGCGCACCCGGATCTCCACCGGATCGCCCAGGGGGGCCTGGCGGGTAACGCTGAACTCCGTCCCCGGTGTCAGGCCGAGGGCGAGCAATTTCTTGCGGTAATTCCGGCCGCCGGGGCCATAACCCACCACGCGACCGATTTCCCCCACGGCCATTGTTTTCAAACTGTCTGTCATCGTCGTTTTCTCCTGATCAATGTTCATGCCGGGTCACCATGATCTTCTGTGCCATGCCGGCCCCCAGCGCCAGACGGGTCTCGCCGCGAATCACCACCAGATTTCCCCCTTGCCGCTGAGAGACGACCAGTTCGCTCCCCAGGTTCAACCCCAGGCTGGTCAGACGCATGGACAGCCCATTGCCACCACGCAACAGAAATATCCGGACCCGTTCCCCCTCCTGTGCCATGGAGAGAGGGAATGGGGCACGAAGGTTGTGCCGTAACTCTGACAGGGGTTTCATCGTCATCCTGAATGGAAGGTTGTTACACCCGATACTACAGCGCATGATAATCGTTCGCAATTACATTTCGTTGACACATTGATGAGAACAATTATCATGTGCGTGCCATTCCTGATAGATCAGGGATAGATGCCAGCCAATACCCCGTACTAGCCAGCAAAAAACCTAACCCCACGTTTTTGCGACTAATACGAGGTAATCGCATGATCTGGAAATTGCTTCCGCTCGCGCTGACGGCGGCTGTACCCATGGCACTCCAAGCATCCGACATGACCCTCTATGGAGTCGGTCATCTGGCCCTCTCCTCTTACGAAATCGGCCCTGGCGCCACTGACGCTGATGGATTTGCGCAGTCGGACTATTGGGACCTCTCCACCCAGGCCTCGCGTATCGGCGTCAAGGGTTCGGAGGATCTGGGCGATGGCCTGAAGTCCATCTATCTCATGGAGTTCATGGTCCCCCTGACGGACGTGAACAATGACATCAACGACGGTGATCCAGGGTCCATCGGCATGCTCAAGTCCTACGTGGGCCTGACCGGCGGCTGGGGGACTTTCTATATGGGGCGCCAGGATACGCCCTACATGATCACCACCGATGCCATGGACCTCTTCGCCGACACCATCGCCGACTACAGCGGCAACCCCGCCGAGGGGAGCGAGGCAGGCACCACGGTTGGCGGACTCGGCTTCTACGATGTCACGGTGGACAGCGGCCTCTTCTACGTCTCTCCGGAAATGAATGGATTCACGTTCTCCGCCGCATTGGTGCCCCCCGGAAACTCCACTGAGGCCGGGGCCGACAACAACGCCGCCAACGGACTGGCAGAGGTCATCTCCTTGGGTGCCATCTACAGCAATGGTCCCTTCTATGGCGCGGTGGGCTATGAATCTTGGTCAGATGAGGTTCGCAGCCCAGCCGCCGATGATGCCCTTGAACTCATGCGCCTTGGACTGGGTTACACCGCCAATAACGTCCAAGTGGGCTTTATCTATGAGCACCAGAACGAGGAGGCCGCCGCCTCCGACGTGGATATCTGGCAGATCAACGGCGCCTACAGCTTCGGCAACAACGTCCTCAAGGTCTCCTACGGCGAGGGCGATAGCGAGGTGGCCGGCGCCGACAGGCAGCAATGGACCCTCGGCATGGACCACAATTTCAGCACCCGAACCAAGGTCTACGCCCTTTACACCGACCATGACAACGAAACCGCCGCCAACGATTGGAGCGGCTTTTCCTTCGGGATGGTTCACAATTTCTAACCCGGATGTTTCATGAAAAACCCGAAATCCCCCGTAGGAGCGGCTTCAGCCGCGATTACAGCGGTGGCGCAGATCAAGGCCGAATTTGCGGCTGAAGCCGCTCCTACAGGGGGGGCATTCCGTTTCGGCAAAAATCAGCCCGGAGCGGATTTACGCGCCAGCCCCGAAGGGGTGAGGCGCAGGGAAGCGCCGAACAAATTATTGAAAAATCCGGGCTAAGAAGCCTGGGGGCTGCATGAGGGAGAAAGCGGGGCCGATGGCCCCGTTTTAGAGAGGCTCTATTTGTTTTCAGTATTCATGATTTCTGGTCGCCAGGTCTCATTGATACAAGGCTTGACATGTTAATGCGAACCAATATCATTTGCGAATCAGATTAACGAAGCCTAGCAACGATCATGAATCCAGATCCCAAAACCTTTTCCAACGAACCGGCCGGAAAACGGTTGCCGGCCGAGACCAGCCCCACGCGGCGCCTTAGCTCGGAGGAGCTCTTCCGGGGCAATTCCCGGCTCATCATCAGCCACGGCGGATTCGACTATTGCCTGCTCGTTACGCGCAACGGAAAACTGATCCTGACCAAATAACCCCAGACCCCCGCCAGTCGGATTGAAACAACCCTCCCCAAGGAGATCACAGCTATGTCATCAGAAGGCCGCAAGGCCTTTACCATTGCCACCGGGCTGATCTGCAAGTTCATGGACGACATGGATGCCGAGGAGATGGATGGCAGCCGCGGCTTCTTTGCCGGGAACTCTGCCAAGCATGGCTGGAGCAAACCGATGGACCGCGGTAGGTAGGCATGACCGTTCTGACGGCGGGGTAAAGGCAATTTCCCTGCGGGTCCTTGGAGAACCCTATGTCCTGCGAGGTTCTTGCAAAACTGCAAGAACCTCTTGCGGTTCAGGGATGAGCCGCCTTGCAAAATGGCCAGGATGGCCATTTTGCAAGTTCCTCCTGCTATAGCGAGTTGCTTTCCTTGCGCCGACCGAGCATCGGGTCGTTCCAGAGCCGCTCGATCTGGTAGAAGTCGCGCACCTTGGGCAGCATGACGTGGACCAGGATGCTGTTGAGGTCGATGAGCGCCCACTCGCCTTCCTGCAATCCTTCGACACCTAGAGGGGGCTCCCCGGATAGCTTGGCCTGGAAGGCGACGGCCTCGGCGGTGGATTTGACGTGGCGGTCCGAGGTGCCGCTGGCCAGGATCATGATATCGGTGATGCTGGTCTTGTCGCGGACATCGAGGACCTCGATGTCCCGCGCCTTCATGTCTTCTAGGGTCTTGACGACCAAGTCCCGCAGTTCTTCTGTCTCCATGGGGTTTCCTGTGTGTAGTCTGGGGTCAATGATAACCCGCGTAGAGATTTTGTTCGCGGATGATGCGGATGACGCTGTCCGGTAACAGGTAGCGCGGCGATTGGGCATTCACCACACGCCGTCTGATGTCGGTTGCCGAGATGTCGAGTTGGGTGACGGGCTGGAAGTAAATCTGGCCGCCTGTTGCGTTCAGTAGAGCGCCCAGCGACTGCGTGTTGCGTTCTTGAACTAGAGCGCGCAGCCGGGGTTCCTCTGGCAGCCAGTAGCCGGGCCGTTGCATCACGACGATGTGGCAGAGATCGGCGATCTCTTCCGGCTGGCGCCAGTCCATGAAGCTATTGAAGGCGTCGCTGCCGAGCAGCAGACAGAGGGTCTGGCCGGGGAGTGTTTCGCGCAGATGCTGGAGACTATCGATCATATAGGAAGGACCGGTGCGGCCCAGTTCCGTCTCATCGGCCCGGAACTCCGGCTGGCCGGTCAGGGCGGCCTGCACCATGGCCAGCCGTTGTGGGGCCGAGGCATGGGGCTGCTGCCGATGAACGGCCTGACGCAGCGGCAGGAAACGGACCTCTTCCAATCCAAGGGCCTCCATGACCTCTAAGGCCGAGCGCAGGTGGCCATAATGGATGGGGTCGAAGGTGCCGCCGTAGATGCCTATCATTTCCTGATATGGCCATCCCCCAGGACGATGAACTTGACCGATGTCAGTCCCTCCAGCCCTACAGGGCCGCGGGCGTGGAACTTGTCGGTGGAGATGCCGATTTCCGCCCCCAGGCCGTATTCGAAGCCGTCGGCGAAGCGGGTGGAGGCGTTGACCATAACCGAGCTGGCGTCCACCTCGCGCAGGAAGCGGCGGGCCTTGGTGATGTTCTCGGTGACGATGCTCTCCGTGTGCAGGGAGCCGTGGGCGGCGATGTGGGCCATGGCCGCGTCCATGTCGCCCACCACGCGGATGGAGAGGATCGGCGCCAGGTATTCGGTGTCCCAATCCTCGGCGGTGGCGGCCAGGCATTTTTCGCCCAGGATGACGCAGGTCTGGTCGCAGCCGCGCAGTTCCACCCCCTTCTCCCAATAGGCCGCTGCCATGACCGGCAGGAAGTCGGGTGCAATGGTCTCGTTTACCAGCAGGGTTTCCATGGTGTTGCAGGTGCCGTAGCGCTGGGTCTTGGCGTTCAGGGCCACGTCGTAGGCCTTTTGCGGGTCGGCCTCGTCGTCCACATAGACATGGCAGATGCCGTGCAGGTGCTTGATCACAGGCACCCGCGCTTCGGCGGAGATGCGTTCGATCAGCCCCTTGCCGCCCCGAGGGATGATGACATCGATGAATTCCGGCAGGCTGACCATGCTGGTAACAGCGGCGCGATCGGTGGTGGCCAGGACCTGCACGGCATCGGCCGGCAGTCCCGCCGTCTCCAGCCCTCGGTGGATGGAGGCGGCGATGATCTGGTTGGAATGAAAGGCCTCGGAACCGCCGCGCAGCACGGTGGCGTTGCCCGACTTCAGGCAGAGGGCAGCGGCATCGGCGGTGACGTTGGGCCGGGCCTCGTAGATGATGCCGACTACGCCCAGCGGGACCCGCATACGCCCCACCTGGATACCGCTCGGGCGGTAGTTAAGGTCGAAGATCTGGCCGGCCGGGTCGGGCAGGGCGGCGATCTGGCGCAGTCCTTCGATCATGTCGCCGATCCTGTCTGGCGTGAGTTCGAGCCGGTCCAACAGGGCCGCGTCCAGACCCTTGGCGGCACCGGCCGTCAGGTCCTTGCGGTTCTCCGCCATCAGGTCATCGCGGTGGGCATGGAGGTCATCGGCGATGGCGTTCAGGGCGCGGTTCTTGCCTGCTGTGTCTGCGGCGGCCAGCCGCCGCGAGGCGGTGCGCGCCCGGCGGCCGAGGTCATGCATGTAGGCGGTGAGATCGGTGATGGATTGCTGGCTCATTATAAATTCCTCGTTTAACCGCAAAGAGCGCAAGGGAACGCAAAGAATATCGTAGGGGCGGGTTTAAAACCCGCCCGTACAAACCCGCCCGTACAAAACTGCGTATGGCCGTTCACTCGGAAGCTGAGTGATTCGACGGAGATAAACCAGTGATGTCCTACGCGTTCTTTGCGGTTGAAAGGAGGTTATTGGGTTCATTTGCTATTGCTTCTGTCCCGGCTGGACAGTGGTCAGGCCGAAGAGTTGCCACATCTGCATGCCGCCCCGGTAGTAGGCGAGCTTGTCGGCAGGATAGCCCAGTTTCAGCAGGCCGCTGATGGCCCGTGGCGACTGGCCGCAGAGGGGGCCGTTGCACCAGAAGATCAGGTTTTTCGCGCCGGTGAAATCCCACTCCTCGGTTAGGTAGGCGGCATCGGTCAGCCCCCATTTTTCCAGTTGCCTGTCGATGAAGCTGACTTCGCCGCGCGGTTTGACGCCAAGGGTCTTGAACAGATCGTCCAGCTCCAGATCGTCCGCTTGCCTTTCGAACTCCGTGAAGGGGATATTGACCGAGCCGGGGATGGTGCCCTTCTGGTGCCAGGCGGGGGTGCGGGCATCCACCAGCAGACCGGTTCCGCGCCGCAGGTCGCTTTCCATGAATTTGAAGACTTCGAGTTCCTCGACGGTCTTGACTGCAGGACCGGCGGAGACGGGCTGGATGCAGAAGGGGGGGCATTTGCGCGCGGTCTTGGCGAAATAGCCGTGCAGGACATAGTCGGGGTCCTGGACCCGCTCGACCTTGACCGACCAGCCTTCATGGGTGACGTAGAGGTAGCGTTTGCCGGGTTCCAACAGGATGTCCCCGGCCGCCGCAACTCCCTCCTCGGCTTGCGCCGGTTTTGCGGGTTCCTCCGCGAAGGCGGGGAGGGGGAGATAAAGGAGGGCCGCGCTCAGCAGCAGGCCACGGAATATAGGCGTCATGGTCGTCGTCTCCTGGGTTCGTCTCGCGCCTGGTAGGAGCGCCTTCCAGGCGCGATTCCGTTTGATCGCGCTTGAAAAGCGCTCCTACGGCAGGGAATTCTAATTCTTGGTGTTATCGTGATTATAGCGGATCAGGACCTTTTCCCTCAGGCTGTCGAGGCTCGCCCCCCTGGCGTGGCTATCGTAGATCTCTTCCTTGCTCCGCTGGGACAGTTTCATATAGAGGCTGTAGGTGCCCAGGTAATCCTGCTTCAGCTTCTCTTCGAACTGCTGCATTGTCAGTCCTGGCTGGGCCGAATTGGACGGTGCCGGCGGCACCTGGGTGGCGGCCGAATGGGGGTTGTGGGAGTCGGCTTGCTCCCCGGTCTGCCGCTGCTCGACCTTCTCCGCTTCCAGGGTAATGGCGTCCAGGTATCCCTTTTCGTCGAGGGTCTGGCCGGCGGATGGGGCGGTCAGCAGCAGGAGCAGGATGGCGGAGAGGCCGGTCTTGCATCTATTCAGCGGCATGGTCGTTTCCTCTCTCAAGGGTGTCCTCAAACCTAAGGTATGAAGGATTGATCGCTTGTCAGAGCATTATAGTCGGAGTTTTTCAGGCGATCTCGGCAAAGGATTCTTCCGCTGCTTTCAGGGTATCCTGGATGTCCTGGTCACTGTGGGCGGCAGAGACGAAACCGGCCTCGAAGGCGGAGGGGGCCAGATAGACGCCGCGCCGCAGCATGGCGTGGAAGAAGGCCCTGAACCTTGCCTGGTCGCAGGCGGTGGCACCGGCGAAGTCGCTGACCTTGCCCGTCTCGGTGAAGAAGAGGCCGAACATGCCCCCCACGTGGTTTTCGGCCAGGGCGACCCCGGCGCTTCGGGCCTTTTCCATCAAGCCGTCCACCAGGGTCTCGACCTTTTTGCCGAGGGCGTCGAAGAAACCAGGTGCCGCGATGAGCTCCAGGGTCTTGAGCCCGGCGCTCATGGCCACGGGGTTGCCGGAGAGAGTGCCGGCCTGGTAGACCGGCCCCAGCGGGGCGATCTTGGACATAATCTCCGCCTTGCCGCCGAAGGCGCCGACCGGCATGCCGCCGCCGATGACCTTGCCCAGGGTGGTCAGGTCGGGGGTGATGTCGTAGAGGGCCTGGGCCCCGCCGAGGGCGACGCGGAAGCCGGTCATCACTTCATCAAAGATCAGGACGCTGCCGTACTGGTTGCAGACCGCCCGCAGTGTTTCGAGGAAACCGGGCTGGGGTGGGATGCAGTTCATGTTGCCCGCCACAGGCTCGACGATGATGCAGGCGATCTCCTGGCCCAGGCGCGCGAAGGTCTCTTCCACCTGCTGGCTGTCATTATAAGAAAGGGTGAGGGTGTGCCGGGCCAAGTCGGCGGGTACGCCGGGGGAGCTGGGCTCGCCCAGGGTCAGGGCGCCGGAGCCGGCCTTGACCAGGAGGGAGTCAGAATGGCCGTGGTAGCAGCCCTCGAATTTGATGATCTTGTCCCGGCCGGTATAACCGCGCGCCAAGCGGATGGCCGACATGGTGGCCTCGGTGCCGGAAGAGACCATGCGCACCAAGTCCATGGAGGGGACCAGTTGACAGACCTTCTCGGCCATCAGGGTCTCAAGCTCGGTGGGTGCGCCGAAGGAAAGCCCCTTCTGGATGACTGACGCTACTGCCTGAATGACCGCCGGGTGGGCGTGGCCCAGGATCATTGGGCCCCAGGAACCCACGTAGTCGATATAGCGGTTGCCGTCCGGGTCATGGATGTAGGGGCCTGCGGCGGAGTCGATGAACACCGGATCGCCCCCTACACCCTTGAAGGCCCGCACCGGCGAATTGACCCCGCCGGGGATGCGATGCTGCGCGGAGACGAATAGCTGGTGGGAGCGGCTCATGTGGGGTTTTCCTCTTCGAATAGGGCGGTGAATCTCTCGCAGACGGCGCGGATGTCGCGCGCACCGAATACGGCCTGGATGACGGCCAGCATCTGGGCGCCGGACGCGGTCAACGACCGGCCATTCTCAGGCGTTATGCCGCCAATGGCAACCAGGGGCCGGTCCAGCTCGACGCGGCCGCGCCGGAGCAGGTCGGGATCGGCCTGGACCGCGCCGGGCTTGGTGCGCGATGGGAAGAAGCGACCGAAGGCGACATAGTCCGCCCCCGCTTGCTGGGCCTGCCGGGCAAGGTCGAAATCGTTGTAGCAGGAGAGGCCGATGATCGCCTCCGGCCCCAGTGCCGCTCGGGCCGCCGTGATGGCGCCGTCCTCCCGGCCCAGATGTACGCCATGGGCACCGCTCGTTGCAGCGAGTTCGATGTCGTCGTTGACGATCAGCAGGGCGCCGTGGCTGCGGCAGAGCCCGGCCAGCGCCTTGGCCTCGGCCAGGCGCCGGGGTTGATCGCTGGACTTGTCCCGGTATTGCACGACTCGCGTGCCGCCCAGCAATGCCTGCTCCACCCTGGCTTCAAGCTGATAGGCGCAGAGGGCTGTGTCGGTGATGACGTAGAGGCCATGGAGATTTCTGGCGCTGGCCATCAGTGAATATCCAGCCGCTTGGGGATCAACTGTCCCCGGCCCAATTGCATGGCATCGGCGAGCGTTCGCCAGGTGAACTGCTGGGCCTGTTCCACCGCGTTGGCCAGATCGATCCCCTTGCCCAGCAAGGCCGCGACGGCGCTGGCCAGGGTGCAGCCGGAGCCGTGGTAGCCGTGGGGCAGGCGCGGCCATTCCCACTCATTCAGCAGGCCATTGGCGTCGTACAGTCGGTTTACTACCCGATCAGTCTCTTCGTGGCCGCCGGTGACGAGCACATGGGCGCAGCCGAGCCGGGTCAGTTCGGCGGCGCAGTCGCCCGGTGCGGATCGCCCTGAGAGGGTTCGGGCCTCGGGCAGGTTAGGTGTCAGGAGCTGGCATAGGGGGATCAGTACCCTGCGGATCGTTTCGATCAGTCCTTGACCGCTCAGGTTGGCGCCGCCGCCTGCGGCCAGGACCGGGTCCAGCACCAGGGGTGGGGAGTCCGGCGCACCGAGCAGCTCGGCGAGAACCCATGCCACCTCGATTGAACCGATCAGGCCGATCTTGCAGCAGTCGATGGGGATGTCGGCCCGGAGTGCCTCGATCTGCCGGCGCAGCAGGCGGGGGGGAGTGGGTTCCATGCCATGGACGTTGCCCGTGTCTTGAATGGTCAGGCAGGTGATGGCGGTGACCGCATGGACGCCCAATGCGGCGGCGGTCTCGATGTCCGCCTGGATGCCCGCGCCACCGCAGGGGTCGTGACCGCCGACAGCCAGCAGGACCGGTGTGTCGGCGAAGGATCTTTCCTCTGTTTCGCTCATGGGGCGCAATCATAACGTCACACCGATCGCTATCACAGAAGCGGTGGGTTTACTTCGACGAATATTTACTACACTTCCAGGGAGATGCTGGCATGGGGGACTCTTGAGATGAGCCCGGAAATGAATGAAATGATGGGTGTCGCTCGACGCTATTGTCGATTGGTGGAGAACCACAACGGGGCGGACCAGGATTGGCTGCAACATATGGCTGAACTGTTGCCGCAGTTGCATGTTGCCATCGCGCGACTGAAGGCCATCAGGGAGCCGGAGGGGGGAGGGGAAGACGGAGATATGGATCGGCGCTTCGATTTTTTTGCACGGCTGAAACAGGCACTCGGGGAGCGGGACCCCTACTGGCTTGAGTTTGACGCCTCCCATGACTACCAGCAGATGAGCGGGAGCCTGGCGGACGATCTCACGGATATCTATTGGGAGCTGAAACAGGGTCTGGAGGAGCTGACCCATGCACCCGCCTCGCCATCCAGGGTGCTCGGCAACTGGCGGTGGGGCTACCGCATCCACTGGGGCCAGCACCTCATTGATGCGGAGCGCCATCTCTATTCCCTGGATGCGAGGGGGGGGCTGTGAGGTCCAGCCGGCGGTTGGATTTGACGCAGGTCCTGCACGTGCCTATGATGATGTCAATTTGTTGAGTAGTTTAGAGAGGAATTTTCCATGACAGAAGCAGCAATGGTCCTGGGTAACGAAGATCTGAGCCTGACCGCTGGCGCACAGGCCAAGTTCGCCGAGCTGATAGAGCAGGTGGAGGACAACATTGCCGGTGTGCGCGTCTATGCGGCCCCCGGCGGTTGTAGCGGCATGAGCTTTGGCATGAGCTTCACCGATCAGATAAATGCCGAGCAGGATGGGGTGCTGGATTGCAAGGACTTCAAGGTGATCGTCGATCAGGGGACCCTGCAATACCTGCGGGGTGTGGAGATCGATTTCGTAGACCGTGGCGACGGCAACGCCAGCTTTGTATTCAACAACTTGCCGACCTTCGGCGGCGGTGGTTGTAGCAGTGGCGGTTGCGGTGGCGGCGGTGGTGGCTGTTCCTGATCCCGATCGGGATTCGGATGTGAAACGGGGGCCTTTGGCCCCCGTTCTCGTTTCTGAGCAGACTACCCCCAAAAACTCCGCTTCGCTCCGTTTTTGACCCCTCAAGGGGCAAAAAACACACCCAGCGTGTTTCTTGAGGGGCTAGTCGAAATACCGCGCAGGCGGCGCCATGTTGTTTTCCAGCCATTGGTCAATGGCCTCGACGGCATCGCTCATCATCTCCTCAAAGCCCGTGGCGTCCGGCGCGGTGTCGATCCACTGGAAGTCGTACACATGAACTGCGTCACCCTCGCCATCCTCCACGTAGAGGTGTGCGGGGTCGCGGGGGGGTGGGGTGGGGGCGCCGAAGCACCAGCGCGCGATGAAGCGGGGTGTCTCCTGGTGGATCAGATACTGGATGTTGTCGTCGGCCACATAGGGATTTTGGCCCATCAGCCAGCGGGGGATCTCCAGGGAGTTGGAATTGCTCATGGTTTCAAAAGGGTTTGAAGATGACCAGGTATACCACCGCGACCAAAATCAACAGCGGGAATTCGTTGAACCAGCGAAACCAGACATGGCTGCGGGGGTTCTCCGGACCACGAAAAGCAATCATCAGTTTGCCGCACCAGATATGGTAGGCCAGTAATACTACCACCAGCGCGCTCTTGATCTGCAACCAAAGGGCACTCCAATCGAAATGGAGGCTGGCGAGGACGATGCCGATCACCACCGTCAGCACCGCCCAGGGCGCGATGAACCAGAACAGCTTGCGTTCCATGATCGACAGGCGCTCACGGGTGGCGATGTCCTCCGATAGGGCATGGTGGACGAATAGCCGCGGCAGGTAGAAGAGACCCGCGTACCAGGAAACCAGAAAAATGATGTGAAAGGTCTTTAACCAGAGCATGCGCGATAATAAACCTTATGGACGCTTGTCGTCTGCGTCATGGTAGAGCTTGCGCAGGATATCCCGCCGTTTGCCGGGTTCCTCGGCCGGTGGGCCTTCCGCTCCTCCGCCTCCTCTGCCGAAGAAACGGCCGATGGCCCTGGCGACCCCTTTTAAGGCGCGCCAGATGCGGGGCAGCAGCCAAATCGAAAGCAGGACGAAGACCAGCAGCAGGGCCAGAAATACCACGGGGTGGTAGAGGGCGGTCCAGAGCCCCCCGATGACCGCTACGTCTTCGGCAATCGAGGCCGTCCAGTTGGAGAAGGGTTCCGGCGAGGTGTTGATGATGACGCGGGTGCCAGCCTTGGTGAAATGGCTGGTGGCTGCCAGTCCGCCGCCTATCAGCAGGGCGGCGAATTCGGCCGCTGGTCCTACATCGATGCCCTGTGCCATACCGGCTGCCAGCGCTGCCCCGGCGGGGATGCGGATGAAGGTGTGCAGGGCGTCCCAGCCCGTGTCCACGCCGGGGGTCTTGTCGGCAAAGAATTCAACCAGATAGAGGACGCCGGCAATCACCATCACCAGGGGGTCGGCCAGGACCTCCAGGCTGGGGGGCAGGGTGGCTGCCCCGGTGTGGGCCAGGTAGCCGAGCACGAAGACGGCTGCGTAGAGGTTGATCCCGGCCGCCCAGGCGGAACCGAGCATCAGGGAGAGGGTTTCAAGGGTTTCCATGGGGTCTGCCTCTTGGATTGTCCTCGGCATCGAGTGCCAGGAAGTTCATGGCTAGAGTTTGGTACAAAGGCTGCGGACAGACCAGTTTAGAACTGGCGAAGGCGATCAGTGAAGTGGCCATCAGGGCTAGCAGCATATCCTGATTCGCCGTCATCTCCATGACAATGATAAAGGCGGTCAGGGGCGCCTGCACTACCCCGCAGAAATAGGCGAGCATGCCGAGCAAGACCATGACGGAAAGGGGCGCGACCGGCAGCCAGTGACCAAGGTCCGCGCCGACCCCGGCGCCGGTGGCCAGGGAGGGGGCGAAGATACCGCCCGGAATGCCGCTGAAATAGGAAGCAAGGGTTGCCCCCATCTTGGTCAGGGGATAGAAAGGATCTAACGGGACGCCCTCGGCGATGATCGACTTGGCGGCCTCGTAGCCGGTACCGTTCACGCTGTTGCCGCTGGCCAGTCCGAGCAGGGCGACCACCAGGCCGCAGGCGCCGGCCAGAAGCACGGGGTACCGGCCCGCGAACGGGGCGAGCCGCCTGCCGCCCTGGATCAGGACATGGGAGAAGAATCCACCCAGCAGGCCGCCGGCGATGCCGCAGAGTGGGACCGCGATCCAATGTTCGAGCGAGCCCAGAACAGCGCCGGACTGGCCAAAATAGTGATAGGGGCCGGTGACGGTCAGGGCCGTCAGGCCCGCCAGGATGACGGCGGTGGTCACCATGCCGTTGGTCCGGTGTTCGAAGGAGCGGCTCATCTCCTCGATGGCGAAGACGATCCCGGCCAGGGGGGTGTTGAAGGCGGCAGCAATGCCGGCCGCGCCGCCCGCCAGGATAAGTCCGCGCTCCATGTAGTGCGGGGGGAACCGAGCCCAGCCACCCAAGGAGTACATGAGGGCGGCGCCCACATGGACGGAGGGTCCCTCGCGGCCGATGGAGGCGCCCGAGGCGAGGCCGAGTACGGTCAGAAGGATCTTGCCGAAAGCGATCCGGAGGTTGAGGACCAGTTCCCTGCGGCGCATCTCCAGGGCAGCGATCGCCTGGGGTATGCCGCTACCCTGGGAGCCGGGGAGCAGGTTGCGCGTGGCCCAGGCGACGAGCATCAGTCCAAGGGGTGTCACGGCCAGCGGCAGCAAGGGGTGGAACGCGGCGATGCGGCGGAAGAGATGGTCGGCCTGATCGCTCAGCAGGGCGAAGAGGGTGCAGAAGAGTCCGACCAGGATGGCGCCGAGCCAGAATACGCCCCGCACTTGCCAGGCAAGGGGAGAGAGGAGGCGTCGGCCGGTCTGGCGAATTCTTTGTCTCATGGAAGCTTCTGGGCATAATGCAGCTATGGCGGGGGTGAACGAAGATTCGGGTCCATCCGTCTCGAGCCGAGATAACAATACTGCATCATACCACGCGGCTTCACTCTGCTATGATTGCCAGTCCTAATTCGCAACAGGGGGTCGATTCCAGGATGTTCAAGGTAGGCGTGGTAGGTGGAACGGGCTATACCGGCGTTGAATTGTTGCGTCTTCTGGCGCTGCACCCGGGGGTGGCGCCGAGCGTGATTACCTCGCGAGGCGAGGCGGGCACGGCGGTTAGCGATATGTTCCCCAACCTGCGTGGACACATCGATCTTCGCTTCACCGAACCCGATGTGGGCCGGCTGGCAGAGTGCGAGCTGGTCTTTTTTGCCACCCCCAACGGCACCGCCATGAAGATGGTGCCCGAGTTACTCCGGTCCGGAACCCGCGTGGTCGACCTGGCCGCCGACTTCCGCTTGAAGGACCCCGCCCTTTGGGAGCGCTGGTACGGCATGCCCCACGAATGTCCTGATCTCCTGCCGGAGGCCGTGTACGGTCTGCCGGAGATGAACCGGGCGGCTGTCGCCAAGGCCCGGCTGGTGGCCAATCCCGGCTGTTATCCCACCGCCGTCACCCTGGGTTTTCTGCCCTTGCTGGAGGCCGGCCTGATCGATGCCGACAGCCTGATCGCCGATGCCAAATCGGGGGTCAGCGGCGCGGGCCGCAAGGCCAGTGTCAATGCCCTGATGGGTGAGTGTGGCGAGAGTTTCAAGGCCTACGCCGTCCCCGGCCACCGCCACCAGCCCGAGATTCGGCAGGTCCTGGGGTCCATCCTTGCAGAACCGCCGGCGTTGACCTTTGTTCCCCATCTGGTACCCATGATTCGCGGCATCAACGCCACTCTCTACGGTCGTCTGACGGCGGAACCGGGTGATCTCCAGGCGCTGTTCGAGGCGCGCTATCGTGGTGAGTATTTCGTTGATGTGATGCCTGCAGGCTCCCACCCCGAGACCCGGAGCGTGCGGGGTGTCAATCAGTGTCGGCTGGCTGTGCATCGGCCCCAGGGCGGGGAAACGGTCGTGGTGTTATCGGTCATCGACAATCTGGTCAAGGGGGCCGCCGGGCAGGCGGTCCAGAATATGAATCTTATGCTCGGCCTGGAAGAGAGGCTGGGCCTGGAAGCCATAGGGTTGTTGCCATGAGATTTATGCCCGACCGTTTCAAGACGCCGAATATCACCCATGTCATGGGGCAGCGGGAGTATCCCGTCCTGGCGTTGCCGGTGCTCATCGTTTGGTTGATCACCACCTGGCTGGCCTTTGATTATGGCCGGGGCCGTGCCGGTTATGACAGCGGTGAGGCGGCTGTGCGGGTGGGCGAGCTGCGGGATGAGATCAAGGTGCTGGACAAGGAGCGCGAGCAGTTGAAGCGGCGGATCGCGGCCCTGGAGCGGCAGGATCAGGTCTACAAGGAGGCCGAACTCCAGATGAAAAACACCATGGTCGGCTACCAAGACGCGAAGCTGAAGCTGGAGAAGGAGGTCCTGTTCCTGCGCGGGGTGATCTCGGGAAGACCGGGAAAGGCGCAATTGCGCGTCCATAATTTGAAAACATCGGTGGATAAGACTACCGGTGATTACAGGTTACAGTTTACCATCGACCAATCGATGGCCGGGAAACGCCGTGTCGAGGGTGATGCCAAGGTCTCCCTCACGGGGGTGGACAAAAATGGCAAGGAGATTACCCTAGCGATGGGGGATATCGCCAAGGGCCAGGCGTTGGCCAAGATGGGTTTTCTGCATTTCCAGAAACTCGACGAATCCTTCAAATTGCCGGATGGATTCAAACCGAGTCACTGGCGCGTCGAGTTGAGCCCGGGCGGCGAGGATATCGAGGGTTTGAACGAGCGTTTTGAGTGGAGGATACTGGACTGAACAGGCAGTGGTATCGTCTTGTTCCTTATGCATGGGCAACAATAAACCTGAACGAGAGATAGAGGGCCATACTAATGAAATTTACATCTTCCAAGCCGAGTGCTCCGAAGACTCCGAAAATCGCAACCGTGATCGGGAAGGGCACCGAGGTGAACGGCGACATCAAATTTATCGGCGGCCTCCATGTCGATGGCAAGGTGCACGGCAACATCAACGCCGACGAGGACGAAAACACAGCCTTGACCGTCAGCGAACTCGGCAAGGTCGAGGGGGATATCCGCGTCCCCAACGTCATCCTGAATGGCGAGGTCGAGGGCAATGTTTATGCCTCCCAGCGTGTCGAACTGGCCCCCAAGGCCAACGTCCACGGCACCGTCTATTACCGCTTCTTGGAAATGGCCATGGGCGCCGTGGTCAACGGTCAGTTGATCCGGAGCGAAGAGGACCGCATCCGCATGCTCGGCTACGACGGCAAGGGTGAAAAGAAGCCTGGCGCCCCTGCTTCGACGGCGGCTGCATCCGCGCCTCCGATCAGTATCAAGTCACAGGAACCCCTGGCAGGGCCACCCAAGGGCATCAAGCCGGTTTCCCCCATCAAGCCCGAGGGTTCCTGAGAGACCTTGCGCTGACTAGAAATACAGCAGGGCGCGAATCCCTCAGCGATGCAGGTACTTGACTGTCATGGTTGGTTATTGCTATTGATTTACCAATCCTGAAAGTTTGAGTTATCACGAGGTGGATCCATGACGAATGAAGCAGCCGATCAGGCACCCTTAATCTTTACCTCCGCCGCCGCGCGGAAGGTTGCATCCCTGATCGAGGAGGAGGGGAATCCCGGTCTGATGTTGCGAATCTATATCCAGGGCGGCGGCTGTTCCGGCTTCCAATACGGCTTCACTTTCGACGAGGCAATCGGCGAGGGGGATGCGGAGGTGGTCACCGATGGCATTAAGCTGCTGATCGATCCAATGAGCATGCAGTATCTGGCCGGCGCCGAGGTGGATTATACCGAGGGGTTGCAGGGCGCGCAGTTCGTCATCCGCAATCCCAACGCGACCACGACTTGTGGTTGCGGATCCTCTTTCTCGGTCTGAATCGATTCCCTGGCGCTGTGAGAAGGCCGCGCTTAGCGCGGCCTTTTCTTTCGAGCAATTTCATTCGAGCCCTTTATTTCTTCACAAGTCATGCAGTAGATTGCAAGGTTTGTTTTGTGATTGGGAGAAATTCGGCATGGCAACCCTGGCAGAAATGCATGAGATCATCCGTCGCGGGGCGGAGGAGGTCCTGCTCGAAGAGTCCCTGGACAAGAAGCTGGCCAAGGGACGGCCGCTGCGGGTCAAGGCCGGCTTCGACCCGACGGCGCCCGATCTCCACCTCGGGCACACGGTACTGATCAACAAGCTGAGGCAGTTTCAGGAGCTGGGGCACGAGGTGCTCTTCCTGATCGGCGACTTTACCGCCATGATCGGTGACCCCACAGGCAAGAGCGTCACCCGCCCCCCCTTGTCGCGGGAACAGGTTCTGGAGAACGCCCAGACCTATGAGCACCAGATCTTCAAGATCCTTGATCCGCAGCGCACTACCATCGTCTTCAACTCCTCCTGGATGGGCGGGATGCAGGCCGCCGAACTAATTCAGTTGGCGGGAAAATACACGGTGGCGCGTATGCTGGAGCGGGACGATTTCAGTAAGCGCTACAGCTCGGGTCAGTCGATCTCCATCCACGAGTTCCTCTATCCCCTGGTGCAGGGCTACGACTCGGTGGCCCTCAGGGCGGACGTCGAGCTGGGTGGCACCGACCAGAAGTTCAATCTCCTGGTGGGTCGCGAGCTGCAACGGCAATACGGCCAGGAGCAGCAGGTGATCATGACCCTGCCGATTCTGGAGGGATTGGATGGCGTGCAGAAGATGTCCAAGTCCCTGGGGAATTATGTCGGTATCAACGACGCGCCGGACGAGATGTTCGGCAAGCTGATGTCCATCTCCGATGAACTGATGTGGCGTTATTTCGAACTGCTGAGCTTTCGGTCTCTCGATGACATCGGTCGCTTCAGACACGCCGTGGCTGCGGGGGCCAATCCCAGGGATATCAAATTTGAGCTCTGCAAGGAGTTGGTCGGACGCTTTCATTCCGCCGAGGTTGCCGACAGGTCGCAGGAGAATTTCATCGCCCGCTTCCGCAAGGGTGAGATGCCGGAGGAGATGCCGGAATGCCAGATATCGGCCGGTGCCGGTGGGATTCCGGTCGGAAATCTGCTGAAGGAGCTGGGCCTGGTGTCGAGCACCTCTGAGGCGATCCGGATGATCGGCCAGGGCGCCGTGCGGATCGACGGCGAACGTGTCGACGACAAGGCGATGCTGCTCCGGGCGGGAGTGACACTGGTATGCCAGGTCGGCAAGCGTAAGTTTGCCCGTGCGGTCCTGGTTTGATCGTTCGGTAAAGATATCCGAGAAATCGGTTGACGCCCGGATTGGGGTCCCTATAATGCGCGCCTTCGGTAAGACATTGGCGGAACGGAATTTCGCAAGAACTAAAAAGCCTTCCGAAACAGCGCATTACGCGGCTTGTCACAAAATGGAAAAGAACGGTTGACAATCGCTGACAGGACACTAGAATGCGCACCTCCAGCAGGGGGGCTGGAGACGGCAGAAGCCAAGCGACAGGGAGTCGGGATCGTCAGAAGATCCAAGCTCATTAACAACCAGATCAGGTAATTTGTGTGGGTGCTCTATATTGTCTTGGTAGGCGCAAGACGAAATCGGAAGCATCTTAGAAAATTGAGATAAATCCGAGCGATAGGATTGGTTGCCCATAAAGCAACTTCAAACTT
>JAHJDE010000188.1 GCA_018812525.1 Gammaproteobacteria bacterium | reverse complement strand
GCAAAGAAGTACTTTGTGTTCCTTGGCATTCTTTGCGGTTAAACGAGGAATTTAGAGGTTCTTGCAAAACTGCAAGAACTTCTTGCGGTTCAGGGATGAACCGCCATTTTCAATGGCCTAAGCCATTGAAAATGAAGAAAACGAAAAATCGCATTTTTCGTTTTCGTCTTGCAAAATGGCCAGGAAGGCCATTTTGCAAGTTCCTCTTTAGGCTGACGGGTTCCGCCCTACAGGATTAATCTCCGACGGACCCGATCCCCAGGCGGGGAATCTCCACCATGGGACAGCGGTTCATGACCACTTGCAGAGCTGCCGCCCTGGCCCGTTCCGCCGCCGCTTCGTTGACGACGCCGATCTGTAGCCAGACCGCCTTGGCACCGATGGCAATGGCCTCATCCACAGCCTCGCCGGCCGCCTCCGAGTTGCGGAAGATATCGACCAGATCGACCGGTTCCTCGATCTCCTGCAATGAGCCCCGCACCGGCTCGCCCAGTATCTCAAGACCTGAGCGCCCCGGATTGACCGGGATCACCCGATAGCCTCTCTGTTGCAGGTAGGCCATGACATGGTGACTGTCACGCTGGGGCTTGTGGCTGGCACCCACCAGGGCGATGGTGCGAGTGTTCTCCAGGATGTCTCTGATCAGGTCGTCGTCGTTCATGGCACTATTCGGACTTTGGGTTGCTGGGGGTGATCTCGATCTTGGCACGCTCTTTCAGGGCGCCGACGTAGTTCTCGAAATAACGTTCGCCCAGACCGGCAGCCAGCTCCGCCCCGATCTTGTCGGTTCCGGTCTTGGGATCGGCCACACCGTCCTGTACCGCACCAACCAGGATCACCGCGAAGTCGCCATTTTCCAGCCTGGCGGAACCCAGGCTCGGCTTGTCCTGCGCCGGACGGGGCAGACGGAAGGCCTCGCGGATGACGGGCGGTGGCGCTTCCTGGGCGAAGCGGTCCAGCAGCCCTGGCTTCTCCAGCTTGCTCGCCTCCCCGGCAAGGGCATCCACCGCCTCGCCAGACTTCAGCCTTTCCAGGGCCTTTTGGCCCTTTCCGGCGGCCAGCTTGACAGCCCTTTCACGCCGCAGGGCCTCCTCGATCTCCTTGCGCACCTCTTCCAGGGGTCGGGGGGCCGGGTTCTCATGATTGACGGCCCGCAGGACCAGCATATGCTCCTGACCCAGCTCGATCGCCTCGCTGTTGTTGCCCTGGCCGAGGACCTCCCCGCTGAAGGCGGCATTGACCACCTTGGGCGAGTTGAGCGATCCCTCGCCACCGGTGCGGGTGATCCATTCGCTCTGCTTGAGCGGCAGGCCCAGCCCTTTGACAATGGGTTCGAGGCTGGTCGGGTTCTCATAGGCCAGATCGGCCATGCGCTCGGCCTTTTCGTAAAAGAGCTTTTGACCCTCTTCCTTGGCATAGGCCGCAGCGACACGATCATGCACGGCGGCCAGGTCGGCCTTGCCGCCGCCCCGCTTCTCCAGCAACTGGATGATATGGAATCCAAACAGGGTCCTGACCAGTTCGCTGGTCTCACCCGGTTTCAGCCCCGCCACGGATTTCTCGAAGGCCTGTTCCATCACGCTCGCCCCGAAAAAGCCGAGATCGCCCCCCTTCTCCGCCGAACCGGGGTCCTCGGATTCCTTCTTGGCGATCTGTACAAAGTCCTCGCCCCCCCTGACCCGGGCCAGAAGTTTCTCTGCCTTGGCACGGGCCTCTTCTTCCTTGCCCTCCTTGACCGTCACCAGGATATGGCGGGCGTGATACTCCTCGGGCAGGCGAAAGTCATCCGCATGCCCCTCAAGATAGGCCGTCAGGACCTGGTCGTCGGCCTTCACCTGGGCCGCCAGTTCCTCGGCGCTCAACTCCACATATTCCAGCTTGACCCGCTCCGGGGTCATGAAGGCATCCCTGTGCCCCTCGTAGTGTTCCTTGACGGCGGCCTCGGCCGGCTTCTCGTCGGTCAGGGAGGCGTCAACGGAGAAGAGGAGATAGCCGATATCACGCCTCTGGCTCCTGAGCCGAACGAACGCATCCACCTCGCGCCCAGTACTGAACTCGCTCTCCCGGATGGCGTTGCCAAGCTGGTCCACCACCATGTTGCCCCGCATGCGCTGGAAAAAGATGTCGGGGCTCAGCCCCTGCAGCCGCAGGCCCTGCTCATAGGAAGGGTAATCGAACCGGCCAGCCTTCTGAAAGGCAGGGATCGCCGCGATGGCCTGTTGCACCATGGCGTCCGGCGCCTGCATGTTCTGGGCGATGGCGGCCTGCATCAGCAGCTCAGCACGCACCATGGAGTTCAACACCTGCTGCCGCAGGAGCCGGTCGTCGATGAGGCCAGCCTTGTAGGATGCCCCGAGCCGTTCCCGCAACTGGGTGCGAAAACGCTGGAAGTTGGTGTCCAGTTCACGCTCGGTGATATCTGCCCCGTTGACCTTCGCGGCGACGGTCTCCCCGCCGACGCCCAGGTACTCCTGGATGCCCCAGAGGGCGAAGGGGATGGTGATGAGAATGACGATGACCCAGGCAATCCACCCCTGGGCGCGTTCACGAATGGTTTGCAACATATTGAACTCACGGAACCGGTTGGGGGAACCTCAGGCGGCTCCCGTAAATCTTGTTGTGGTGGCGATAGAGCCAGGCTCTTTCACGCCCCGCATTTTACAGCCAGAGGAGCGTCAGGAAAGACAGGCAGATAAAATCCAAGGCAAAAAAAATCGGGAGACCTTAAAGGGCTCCCGATTCGTATTGGCGGAGTGGACGGGACTCGAACCCGCGACCCTCGGCGTGACAGGCCGATATTCTAACCAACTGAACTACCACTCCTGAACTCTGGATCTGGTGGGTGCTGCAGGGATCGAACCTGCGACCCTCGCCTTGTAAGGGCGATGCTCTCCCAGCTGAGCTAAGCACCCTAACCAAGTAAGCTGGCTAATTTACAGCATCCTTGAGCGATTTGCCAGCCTTAAATGAAGGAATTTTCGATGCCTTGATTTCGATGGCTGCCCCGGTCTGCGGATTGCGGCCGGAACGCGCTGCGCGCTCACGAACACTAAAGGTCCCGAAACCAATCAGGGTTACGCTGTCCCCAGTCTTCATGGCCTCGCTAACGGCATCGATGAAGCCGTTCAAGGCTCGGCCGGCGGATGCCTTGGAAATATCCGCGGCAGCAGCCATGGCATCGATGAGTTCTGACTTATTCATTAGGTAATTCCCCCTACGGATTATCTCTAGGTCCGCCCACTGGCACCGTAATACCGGCGCCCTTAGGCGGGATTTATACCAAGGTCCCGAAAACCCTGTCAAGCCGCGGCTTTCCTGGCCTCAAAGGGTTCAGGGCTAAACCCGCGATCCATTCCCTTCGACCCAGGGGCCGTGAAAATATCCCTTCCACCACATCAACGAGGGAAAATACCCTGTTTAGGGGCAGAATCCCAGCCCTTTATTGCCGGCATCCAGCCCTTCTAGCCTGGCCCTGGCCTAAGGCGATTTCTGTCAATTAATATCCCATCTTGCTTGTCTTTTCGCCCCCCTGCGGCGTTGCCCCAGGCGTTACATAGTTCGACTATGCGCCGCCTGTGGCGCCTTGCAGGGGAACGAAAATCCTGCGCAATCTGGG
>JAHJDE010000187.1 GCA_018812525.1 Gammaproteobacteria bacterium | reverse complement strand
GCAAAGAAGTACTTTGTGTTCCTTGGCATTCTTTGCGGTTAAACGAGGAATTTAGAGGTTCTTGCAAAACTGCAAGAACTTCTTGCGGTTCAGGGATGAACCGCCATTTTCAATGGCCTAAGCCATTGAAAATGAAGAAAAGGAAAAATCGCATTTCGCGTTTTCGCCTTGCAAAATGGTCAGGATGGCCATTTTGCAAGTTCCTCTGAAGATCGGCCAAAGATGGCCTGAAGATGAGATGCGAGATGTACAGGTTATTTCCGGACAGTTCCTTAGGATTATCCCCCTCACTCTCACTCTCACTCCCACACCCACCCATTGAATTGTAGTCTGATAAAATCCCGCGATGGACGTTTCCCACATTCTCGACAATCTCAACGACGCCCAGCGCGAGGCGGTCTCCATTCCCTGCGGTGGCGCCCTGGTGCTGGCCGGGGCAGGCAGCGGCAAGACGCGGGTGCTGGTCCATCGCATCGCCTGGCTACTGGAGGTGGAGCAGGTCTCACCCTGGTCGATTCTGGCCGTGACCTTCACCAACAAGGCCGCCCGCGAGATGCAGAACCGCATCGGGCAACTGCTCCAGTCACCGAGCAGCGGCATCTGGGTCGGCACCTTCCACGGGCTGGCCCATCGCCTGCTGCGCGCCCACTGGCAGGAGGCCAACCTGCCTCGCGAGTTTCAGATCCTTGACGCCGACGACCAGTTCCGACTGATCAAACGGGTCATGCGCGCCCTCGACATCGACGAGGCCAAGTGGCCGCCGAAACAGGCGCTGTGGCACATCAATGCCCAAAAAGACGAGGGTCTGCGCCCGCAACACATCGATCCGGGGCATGATCCCTATCTGCGCCAGATGGTGCGCATCTATACCGAATACCAGGCGGCATGCGAGCGTGGCGGCATGGTCGATTTCGCCGAGTTGTTGCTGCGCGCCCACGAGCTGTGGCGCGACCGTCCCGACATCCTGGGGCATTACCGCAAGCGCTTCCAGCATGTGCTGGTGGATGAGTTCCAGGACACCAATGCCATTCAATACGCCTGGCTGCGCCTCCTGGCCGGTACCGAAAGCAAGCTGTTCGTGGTGGGTGACGACGACCAGTCGATCTACGGCTGGCGCGGGGCGCGGGTGGAGAATATCCGCGACTTTCAGAGACATTACCCCGAGGCGAGGCTGGTCCGGCTGGAGCAGAATTACCGCTCCACCGGCAATATTCTCTCCGCCGCCAATGCCGTCATCGCTAACAATCCGAGCCGTCTTGGCAAGAACCTCTGGACCGACGGTGGCGAGGGCGAACCCATCCGCCTCTACAACGCCTTCAACGAGGTGGACGAGGCCCGCTTCGTGACGGAGCGCATCCGCCAATTCGTCGAGACCGGCCGGCGCCGTGCCGACTGCGCCATCCTCTACCGCTCCAATGCCCAGTCGCGCCTGTTTGAAGAGGCCCTGATCCAGGCTGGCATCCCTTACCGGGTCTACGGCGGCCTGCGCTTCTTCGAGCGTGCCGAGGTCAAGGATGCCCTGGCCTACTTGCGGTTGCTGACCAACCGCCACGACGATGGCGCCTTCGAGCGGGTGGTCAATACCCCGGCGCGCGGCATCGGGCTGCGGACCCTGGATGCGGTCCGCTCCCAGGCCCGTGATTGCGGCTGTTCCCTCTGGCGGGCCTCTCTTGAATTGTTACAGGGGGGTGGCATGACGGCACGGGCGGGCAATGCCCTGAAGCACTTCCTCGAACTGATCGAGGAGTTGCAGGCCGCAACGGCAGAGATGGCGCTGCACGACCGCGTCGCCCATGCCAACCAGGCATCCGGTCTCCAGGACCACTTCCGGAACAGCAAGGACGGCAAGGGACAAGACCGCATCGAGAACCTGGGGGAGCTGGTCTCTGCTGCCCGCCAGTTCGAATACGACCTTGAGGCGGAGGAGGCGGATCAGCTGTCCACCTTCCTCGCCCATGCCGCCCTGGAGGCGGGGGAGGGTCAGGCCGATCCTTATGAGGACTGCGTCCAGTTGATGACGCTCCATTCGGCCAAAGGGCTGGAGTTTCCGCTCGTCTTCATCGCCGGCCTGGAGGAGGGCCTCTTCCCTCACAGCATGTCGGCCCAGGACCCCGCCAAACTGGAGGAGGAGCGCCGCCTCTGTTATGTCGGCATGACTCGCGCCATGAAACAGCTCTATCTGACCCACGCCGAGGTCCGCCGCCTCTATGGCAACGAGAACTACTCCCTGCCGTCACGCTTCCTGCGGGAGATCCCGGCGGACCTGATCGAGGAGATTCGCAGCGCCCCCAAGGTCAGCCGTCCCTACTATCAGAGCCACGCCTTTGTCGATGATTCCGCCGGATACCGGCTGGGCCAGCGGGTCCGGCACGCCAAGTTCGGCGATGGGGTGGTGCTCAATGCGGAAGGACAGGGGCCCAGCGCCCGGGTGCAGGTGAATTTCGAATCGGTCGGCAGCAAGTGGCTGGTGGTCTCCTACGCCAATCTGGAACCGGCCTGAGGCTACTCCCAGCCTTCCCTGTGGCGATGGGCAATTTCCTCCTCGTCCGCCGCCAACAGCTGGATCAACTCCTCTCGGGCCTTCAACGAAATGCGGTGGCGCATCTCGGCGGTCTCCAGTCGATACAGCTCATGCAGTAGCGCCCGATCATGATCCTTGAAGATATTGGCGGCCTGCTTCGCCCGGTAGGCCCCAAAACCCAGCTCCTTCAAGGCATCCTCGCCCAGTTCCAGAGCGGAGGCGAAATATTCCCGCTGGAAAAGGGTCACCCCCCGGCGCAATAGTTCATAGGCATGGCCGTTGTTCTCGGCGCGCGAGAGTATCCGGAGGTGGGGAAAGTGCTTTCTCGCCTGGTCGATCACCCGCAGGGCCAATTCCGCGTCATCGAAGGCAACTACCAGGAGCCGGGCCTCGGCAGCACCTGCCGCTTCGAGGATGTCGTGGCGGCTGGCATCGCCGAAATAGACCTTGTAGCCGAAACGGCGCACCGCTTCGATCTGGTCGGGGTCGTGATCGAGGATGGTGGTGGGAACCCCGTTGGCATGGAGCAGACGGCCCAGGGTCCGGCCAAAGCGGCCAAAGCCGACAATGATGACCGGATTGCCCCGCGCATCGATGGCTTCGGGTTCCCCTGGCTGATCCAGCCTCAGGTGGCGAGGGGCGATGAGGTGGTCATAGAGCAGCAACAGCAGGGGGGTGGCAATCATGGAGAGGGCAACCACGACCACCAGCCGGGCGGTGGTGGCGGCATCCAGCAGGCCGCTGCCGCCGGCCACTTCGAAGATCACGAAGGCGAATTCACCCCCCTGGGCCAGGAGGAAGACGAAGAGGCTGTTCTGGCTGCGGGGGATTGCGCTGAAACGGGAAAGACCCAGCAGCACCGCCCCCTTGGCGGACACCAGCAGCGCCACAAGGGCCAGCAGACTGAACAGATCCTGTCGCAGAAGGCCAAAGTCGATGGACATGCCCACCGAGATAAAAAAGAGGCCCATCAACAAGCCCTTGAAGGGTTCGATCTCCACTTCCAACTCATGGCGATACTCCGACTCGGCCAGCAATACACCGGCCAGGAAGGCCCCCAAGGCCATGGACATCCCCACCGCCGCCATCAGCAGGGCGATACCGAATACCAGCAGCAGGGTAAAGGCGGTGAATACCTCCCGCAGGCGGGTGGCTGCGATGTAGCGAAATATGGGCCGGGTCAGATATCTACCGCCCAGGATAATGGCGATGATCACTGCCACCGCGCTCAACGCCCCCAGCCAGGGATTCCCACTCCAGCCCCCCGCAGGGACCCCCAGCAACGGCAGCAGGGCCAGCATAGGTATGACGGCAAGATCCTGAAACAGCAGGATGGCAAAGGATGAGCTGCCGGCCTGGGTGGCGAGCAGATTGCGTTCCTTCAGGCTCTGAAGGGCGATGGCCGTCGAAGAGAGGGAGAGTCCCATCGCCACCACCAGGGCCGCGTTGAATCCGAAGCCTAAGGCCAGGAGGATCGCCCCCAGCAGAAGACTGGACAGTGCCACCTGACTGGCCCCCAGACCGAGGATGGCATGGCGCATGGACCAGAGCCGCTTTGGATTGAGCTCCAGGCCGATGACGAAGAGTAGCAGCACGACCCCGAACTCGGCGAAGTGGCGGCTATGCTCCACATCGTTCACCAACCCCAGCCCCCAGGGTCCGATCACCGCGCCGGCACCCAGATAACCCAGTACAGACCCCAACCCCAGCCGCTTGGCCAGGGGCACCATGATGACCGTCGCCGCCAGGTAGAGAATGGCATTCAGCAGAAGGCGATATTCATCCATCCCCTTGCCCCCTGCCTGGCCGGTAGTCCGCCAATCGCTGCCGGTAGCGTTCCACCCAGCCCGCCAGTTGCTCGTCGCTCAGCCGGCTGGCGCCATAAACGACGATGGGTTCGAGATAATTCATGCCGCAGTGATGCGCGGAACAGGCAAAGGGGAAGAGCAGTTCGGCGACACTGTGGCCATTGTGGCCATCCGCCCGGTAGGCATCGCTGCCCTGCCCGGTCGTCACCACGGATAGCCAGTCCTTGCCCCTGAGGGCGCCGCCCTCCCCGCCGAATGCAAAGCCATATTCGAGGACCCTGTCCTGCCACTGTTTGAAGAGCGCCGGCGCGCTGTACCAATAGAAAGGGTGCTGGACCACCAGGAGATCGGCATCCAGGATGCGCCGCTGTTCCGCTTTGATATCAATATGGAAATCGGGATACTGTTCATAGAGGTCAACGACCTCCACCCCCGGCAGATCGCATACCCCCTCCAGCAGCGCCCGGCTCACCCTGGAGCGGTGTGGAAAGGGGTGCACGAAGAGCAGTAGTATGCGCGCCATGGAATGTCCTTTCATAAGGTAACCGTTCAGCCCCCTCCCCCCAACCCCCTCCCAGAGGGAGGGGGGGTGAACGGAAACTTCATAAGAGGTTCTTGCAAAACTGCAAGAACCTCTTGCGGTTCAGGGATGAACCGCTATTTTCAATGGCCTAAGCCATTGAAAATGAAGAAAACGAAAAATCGTATTTTCCGTTTTCGTCTTGCAAAATGGCCAGGATGGCCATTTTGCAAGTTTCTCATAAGTCGTTATGCATTCACCTGAAGGTGCTGATCAAGCCTGGATTGCCCATGGAAAATACTATAGATGATGGCATCGCCGTACCCCAGGCCGGGGAGTGGCACGTCTATATCCTCCAGTGCTGCGACGATACGCTCTACACAGGTATAGCCAGAGATCTGGAGGCACGCATCGCGGTCCACAATGACGGCAAGGGCGCAAAATACACCCGCTCCAGGCGGCCTCTGGTCCTGGTCTACACCGAAAGCGCCAACGGCAGGGGCGCCGCCCAGCGGCGGGAATACGCCATCCGACGATTGAAGCTCGGGGAAAAGAGGGCTCTCATCCGCAGCCGCCATTCCGAACAGCCGTGATAACCTTGCCTGAGAGGCTGTGAAAAAACCTCCCGCCTACTGCGGGAGATTTTTCCACAACCTCTGAGATACCAGCACCCATGGGGAGAATAACAATGCAGCGTCGTGACTTCATCAAGACCCTTGGGGCCGGCTCCCTGGCGCTTGCCGGCGGGCGGGCCCTTGCCGATGAGGCGCAATACAAATGGAAGATGGTCACCACCTGGCCCATGAACTTTCCAGGCCTGGGTACCACCGCCAACATGCTGGCCGAGCTGATCGGGGAGATGAGCGGCGGGCGCATCCATGTCAAGGTCTACGGCGCCAACGAACTGGTCCCCGCCTTCGAGATATTCGATACCGTCTCCCGCGGCGGCGCCGAGATGGGCCACGGCTCCGCCTATTACTGGAAGGGCAAGAGCGAGGCGGCACAGTTTTTTTCGACCGTACCCTTCGGCCTGACCGCCCAGGAGATGAATGCCTGGATCTACCACGGCGGCGGTCTGGCGCTTTGGAATGAGCTGTACGCCCAGTTCGGGCTGGTCGCGGCCCCGGCCGGCAATACCGGGGTGCAGATGGGCGGCTGGTTCAACAAGGAGATCAACAGCCTGGAGGACCTGAAGGGGCTGAAGATGCGCATCCCCGGACTCGGCGGCGAGGTCTTGCAGCGCCTGGGCGGGACCCCGGTCAATATGCCCGGCGGAGAACTCTTCACCTCCCTGCAATCGGGCGCCATCGACGCCACCGAATGGGTGGGACCCTACAACGACCTGGCCTTCGGCCTGTTCAAGGCGGCCAAGTATTACTACTACCCCGGCTTCCATGAGCCCGGCACCATCCTGGAGGCCATGATCAACAAACAGGCGCTGGAATCCCTGCCCAAGGATCTGCAATCCATCGTGCTCAATGCCTGCAAGGTGGCCAACCAGGACCTGCTGGCCGAGTACACCGCCCGCAACCCGGCGGCCCTGGAGACCCTGCTCACCCGGCACAAGGTGGACATGCGCGTCTATCCCAATGACGTATTGCAGGCCCTGCGCAAGATCTCCCTTGAGGTAGTGGAAGAGCTGGCCAACAAGGATAAGTTCACCCGGAAGGTCTATGCCTCCTACTCCAGGTTCTATCAGGAGGCCCTGCGCTGGAGCGATATTTCGGAACGGGCCTACCTGAACGCCCGCGCCGGGGCCTGAGCAGCATTCAAACCGGGTCCTTGTGGCCCGGCCTCCCCATGGTCCCGCCCCTATCCCTCTATATCCACTTCCCCTGGTGTGTCAGGAAGTGTCCCTATTGTGACTTCAACTCCCATGTTTTGTCGGGGGATGTGGACGTCGTTGCCTACCTGGACGCCCTGATCGATGACTTTTCACATCAATACAGCCCCCTGGGGCAGCGCCCTATCGAAACGATCTTTATCGGTGGCGGCACCCCCAGCCTGCTGCCCGGTCCTGCTATAAGGCGCCTGCTCCAGGCCATCAGGGAAATGGCCCCTTTGGCCGGAAACGCGGAGATTTCCCTGGAGGCCAATCCCGGCGCGGCCGAGGCTGACCATTTCGCCGATTATCGAGACAGCGGCGTCAATCGCCTCTCCATCGGCGCTCAGTCCTTCAACGACAAATCCCTGCATGCCCTTGGGCGCATCCATTCCCGCGAGGAGACCCTGAGGGCCTTTCTTGCTGCGCGCGAGGCGGGATTCAACAACATCAACCTGGATCTGATGTTCGGCCTTCCCCGGCAGCCGAAGGATGCGGCCCTCTTCGACCTGCGCATGGCGCTGGAACTGGGGCCGGAACACCTCTCCTGGTACCAGCTCAGCCTGGAACCCAATACCCCCTTCAGCCGGACGCCGCCCGCCTTGCCAGATGAGGACAGCCTTTACGCCATTCAGGAGGGCGGCCTGGAATACCTGGCTGCTGGCGGCATGGAGAGATACGAGATCTCCGCCTTTTCCCGCCCCGGCATGCAGTGCCGTCACAACCTCAACTACTGGCGTTTCGGGGACTATCTGGGCATCGGCGCCGGCTCCCACGGCAAGGTGACTGATGCCAACGGGCAGGCATTACGCTACTGGAAGGCGCATCATCCCAGGCGCTACATGGCCTCGCCCACCGCAGCGGCTGGCCGTCGGCAGCTTGATGCCCCGGATTTGGTGATCGAATTCATGATGAACGCCCTGCGGCTCAAGCAGGGTTTCGACCTGGCCCTGTTCGAGGCCCGCACCGGCCTCGCCACAACCCATATATCCGAAACCTTGCGCACGGCCTCGGAAAGGGGGCTGCTGGAGCTGGTGTCCAATCAAATCCGGGCCACCGAGCTGGGGTTTCGCTTCCTGAACGACCTGATCGGACTCTTCGATCATGGGTGATGCCTACCGCCCCATCGCCTGCGCCCTCCATTCCGAGCTGGAGCTGGCCGTGATGCGCCGGTTCAGGATATGCGCCACCTATGAAGGCAGACTCATCGAATATCGCCACGGACATGGGCAGCACGGCGGGGGCCGAATACCTCCATCTGGTCGATCAGGCAGGCAACCGCCACTCCCTGCAGCTCGACCGAATCACCCGGCTCGTTACCTTGCCAAAGGGACGCCATATTCTTTGAATCCAGGTCCTCTCGCCAAACCAGTTCAAAAAATGGCCGAACGCCTCTTGAACCCCTGCGCGCCTATCCCTATAATTCCCGCTCCGCGTTTGCGACCCTAAGGAACTGTCCGGGAATAACTTGTACATCTCGCATCTCATCTTCAGGCCATCTTTGGCCGATCTTCAATCGCAAAATCCTCGACGTAGCGCTGTTACGCCTGCGGTTTTGCTCAATCAGATCGACCAAATCTGACCTAAATCTGAGCGCGATATTGTCCAACTTATTTCCGGACAGCTCCTAATTATCTGGATAGTAAAATGAAGGCCGATATTCATCCCGAATACAAAGAGATCAAGGTGAACTGTAGCTGCGGCAACAGCATCGAAACCCGCTCCACCTTGGGCGAGAAGGAACTGCACATCGAAGTCTGCTCCTCCTGCCACCCCTTCTATACCGGCAAGCAGAAGATTGTGGATACCGCCGGGCGCGTGGACAAGTTCCGCCGTAAGTACGCCCGCTAAGGGATTTAGCGCCCAATGCGCTCCCAAAAAGGCGCCATTGGCGCCTTTTTGATTCCAAGTCAGAGGCTGTGAAACGCCGCTTCCAGCTCAGCCAGCCGCACCCGCCGCAGGGGGCGTCCATCTACCGGGCTCAGGGGCGGTCGATTTTTCAACTCTCCCGAGGGAAAACAGAGGAGTTCCACCTCGACCCCATCGTCCCGGACACGGAACAGGGGACGCAGCTCCCGCACACCATCCGGATAGCGCACAAGGCGTTCTTCGCTGCTCCAGTGGATATGCCACCCCATCAACGCCAGCAGGACTTCCTCGCAGCAATCGCTGAACAGATGGATCTCCAGGGGGCTATGCCGATCCGCAACGCCCTCCAGGACCGCCCCTGCAAGCCGTGGCGAGAAGGCATCCAGGGCGCGCATCACCTGGGCCGCCTTTTCCCTCAACCGGCGCAATGCATCGGGTTGTCGATGGGATAGGAAAAGGGACTGATATTCACGCAGGGCAGCCTGGATACGCTGGTTGTCCGGCAGGCCCTTCCGATCAACCACCCCCAGCCGCTTGGCGGCCTTGCGTCTTGCTGAGGCAACATCCATCCCGCCGCCATCGGCCAGGATACGCGCCGCCTCGGCGGCAACGGCCTCGACAATCCTGTCCCTCCCCATCAAAAAAGATTTTCCGGGATCTTTTCCACGGGCGGCGCTACCGGGCCGGGGGAAACCCCTTCTGCCACCGCCTCCTCGCCCTCTCTTGGGGGAACAGCGCTCACCTGGAATACCTCGGTAATGGCGCTCTTCTGATCCGCAGGCGCCGGCCGGCCGCTTTCGGGATCAATTCGAAGCCTATACATGCCCGCAGGCATGACCAGCTCCTGCTCGGGGACAGCCTTCAGGGCCTCGGCCATGAAATCGATCCAGACGGGCAGGGCGGCCTTGCCACCCGTCTCGTCCTCGCCCAGGGGGTCGAAATCGTCGTTACCCACCCAGACGACGGCTGCCAGACTCGGATGGAAGCCATTGAACCAGGCATCGCGCTGATCGTTGGTGGTTCCTGTCTTTCCAGCCAGATCCTTGCGCCCGAGCCTTTTCGCATCCGTGGCGGTCCCCATCCGTATCACGTCTTGCATCATCGAGTTCATCAGGTAGCTGTTTTGCGGCGAGATGACCCTGGGTGCGGGGCGAACCGCTGAGATCCCGATATCGTCTCCGACCTCAGCCGCTGTTTCGCCCTGGGCGACGCATGTCTCGCAGGCGCGCACCGGGTTGGCCTTGAAAATGGTGCCTCTGCCGTTTTCCTCGATCCGCTGGATCACATAGGGCTCAATCAGAAATCCGCCATTGGCGAACACCGAATAGGCGCGGGCCATGTCCAGGGGTGTCACCACGCCCGTACCCAGCGCCATGGTCAGGTTATGGGGCACCTCATCGAGGTTGTAGCCGAACTTCCGGATATGTTCCAGGGCGTGCTTGATGCCCATCGACCGCAGGATACGGATTGAGACCAGATTGCGCGATTTGGCAAGGGCGATCCGCAGACGGGTCGGACCGCCGAATTCACCGCTGTAATTTTCCGGCCGCCACATGGCGGATTGGGAGCTGGCGTCATCGGTCACGACCGGGGCATCATTGATCAGACTCGCCGGGGTGAAGCCCGCCTCCAACGCTGCGGAATAGATCATGGCCTTGAAGCCGGAGCCCGGCTGACGCTTTGCCTGGGTGACCCGGTTGAATTTGCTGTGATAGAAGTCGTAGCCGCCGACCAGGGCCTTGATGGCGCCATCATCAGGGGCGACGGAGACCATAGCGCTCTGTACTTTCGGGACCTGGGCCAGGCTCCATACCGCCGCCCCATCCGCCCTGACCTCCTCGACCACCCGGACGAGATCGCCGGTCTTCATGATCTCCCCGGCCTGCTTCGGTTTTTTGCCCCGGTGATCCTCGCTGATGCGTTGCCGCGCCCATTCGAGCCCCTCCCATGTCAGGGACAGGCGGCCGCGATCCTTGACATAGACCTGCGCACCCTTCTCCTCCACCTTTGTCACGATGGCGGGAAGCAGATCGGCCACGCTGGGGACGCCGGACAACACCTCTTGCAGTCCGGCCTCGTCCTCGCCTGCCTCCCCCAGATGCCGCTCAGGGCCTATATAGCCGTGGCGTCTGTCATAGGCTCGCAGGTTACTGCGCACCGCCCGCTGCGCGGCATCCTGCAACCGGGAGTCGATGGTCGTGTAGACGGAATAGCCGTTGGTGTAAGCATCCTCATTGAAACGTCTCACCATTTCATGACGGACCATCTCGGCCACATAAGGGGCCTCCAGCACTGTCATCGAGCCATGGATTTCAGCCGTCCCGGGCGTCTTCACCGCCGCTTCGTATTCGGCCTGGGGGATGAAACCGAGGTCACGCATCCGGCCCAGGACATAATCCCGCCGCTCCAGGGCCCGCTGGGGATTGACGATAGGATTGAACTTCGAAGGGGCCTTGGGCAATCCGGCAATCATGGCAATCTCAGGCAGGCTCAATTCCCGCGCCTCCTTTCCGTAATAGACCTGAGCCGCAGCACCCACGCCGTAGGCCCGATTGCCCAGATAGATCTTGTTGAGATAGAGCTCAAGGATCTCCTCCTTCGACAGCTCCCGCTCGATCCGGAACGAGAGCAGGATCTCGGTCAACTTGCGCCCGAAGGTCTTTTCCCTGCTCAGAAAGAAATTCCGCGCCACCTGCATGGTAATGGTGCTGCCCCCCTGGCTCTTCTTGCCGGTCAGAAGCATGAGGCCGGCGGCGCGCAGGATGCCCTGGTAATCCACCCCCGGATGCTCGAAGAAGCGGTCATCCTCGGCGGACAGAAAGGCCTGGACCATCCGCTCCGGGACCTCGCCAAACTTGAGGGGAATCCGCTTCTTTTCCCCGAACTCGGCCATCAGTTTGCCGTCGGCACTGAATACCCGCAGAGGGACCTGCATGCGCACGTCCTTCAGGTTCTCAATCGACGGCAGCTTGGGTTCCAGGTAGAGATAAACGGCAACCGCCCCCGCCGCAGCCAGCAGGAAAAGGGTAGACAGAACCCACAGGAAAAATTTACCTATCCATTTCAACACTTACTCAGCCCCCAGGGTCCGGTTGCTCAATGGGCTTCATTCTAAACGCTAATCCAGCAAGGGGCATCCTCTGCCATTTCATCCCCTCAAGTGGCCCCGGCGATTGCGCAGATTTTCCCGCAACCCAGGAGGAACTTGCAAAATGGCCATCCTGGCCATTTTGCAAGGCGAAAACGAGAAGTGGTACAGGGATGTACCATTTACGGACCAAAGGACGGAAAAATGCGATTTTTCGTTTTCTTCATTTTCAATGGCTTAGGCCATTGAAAATGGCGGTTCATCCCTGAACCGCAAAGGTTCTTGCAGTTTTGCAAGAACCTCCCAGGCATGCGATATTTGTTCACAAATTTTCCTTTCAGTGCTATACAGTTATGAGATATTATTAAAGCGCGTTGTAACGGGGCTATTCCCACACAGACCCTGGACGAGACAAACATGTTTTCATTCCTTCACCAAAAGTCTAACCAATTGATCGGCCTGGACATTAGCTCCACCGCCGTCAAATTGCTCGAACTCAGCAGGGCAGCGGGCCGCGCGGGCGCCCAATACCGGGTCGAGAGCTACGCGGTTGAACCCCTCTCACCCAATGCCGTGGTGGAAAAGAACATCGCCGATATCGATGCAGTTGGCGACGCCATCCGCAAGGTGGTCAGAAAATCCGGGACCAAGACCAGACGCGCAGCAGTGGCCGTCTCTGGCTCCGCCGTCATCACCAAGATCATTACCATGCCCGCAGCCCTCTCCGACCCGGAGATGGAAAACCAGATCCAGATGGAGGCGGATCAATACATCCCCTACGCACTGGATGAAATCAACCTTGATTTCCAGGTCGTAGGACCGAACGAAAAAAATCCGGACATGGTCGATGTCCTCCTGGCTGCCTCCCGCAGCGAAAACATCGAGGCCAGGGTCGCAGCCCTCGAACTGGCGGGCCTGACCGCCGCCATCGTCGATGTGGAGGCCTACGCCATGGAGCTGGCCTGCTCCCAATTGGCCGAGCAATGGCCGAATCGGGGCGAGAACATGACCATCGCCGTGGCGGACATAGGCGCGACCAACACCACGCTCAACGTCCTCTATGACAACCGCATCATTTATACCCGTGAACAGAACTTCGGCGGACGCCAGTTGACGGAGGAGATCCAGCGACGCTACGGGCTCTCCATGGAAGAGGCCGGCATGGCCAAGCGACAGGGCGGGCTGCCTGACAACTATGTCCCCGAGGTGCTCGATCCCTTCAAGGACGCCATGGCGCAACAGGTCAGCCGCGCCCTGCAATTCTTTTACTCGGCCAGCTCCCACAACAGCGTCGATCTGATTGTCCTTGCCGGCGGCACGGCCGCCTTGCCGGGCATCGAAGAGCTGATCGAGGAGAAGGTGGGCACCCCGGCCATGATCGCCAACCCCTTTGCGAATATGTCCGTGGCCACCAGGGTCAAGCCGCAGACACTGGGTAACGACGCCCCGGCGATGATGATCGCCTGCGGCCTTGCGCTGAGGAGCTTTGACTGACATGGCACGCATCAACCTTCTCCCTTGGCGCGAGGAACTGCGCAAAAGGCAGCAAAGGGAATTCGGTTACATGATCGCGGCTGGTGTGGCCCTCAGCCTCCTGCTGATCACCCTGGCGCACATCCTCATCCAGGGGTGGATCGGTGGCCAGATCGAGCGCAACGACCTGCTGAAAAGGGAAATCGTCCTGCTGGACGAAAAGATCAAGGAGATCCGGGAGCTGGAAAAGGTCAAGGGCAACCTGATCTCCCGCATGGAGGTCATCCAGCAACTGCAAACCAGCCGCCCCCAGATCGTCCACCTCTTCGATGAAATTATCAATGTCCTGCCGGACGGCTCCTATGTGACCGAACTCACCCAGGAAGGCACCGCGGTGACCCTGAAGGGAAGGGCGCAATCCAACGCGCGCGTGTCGGCATTGATGCGCGGCATCGACAAGTCCCAGTGGCTGACCAAGCCGTCCCTTGACGAGATCGCCAGCAGCGAGCGCGGCAACACCGGCCTCTTCACCTTCAAGCTGAAGATGGAGCAAACCTCACCCAAGGCTGAGGAAAAAGAACAATGAACCCAGATAATCCATTAGCCCCAAACCCGTTCACCCTGAGCCCTTCGATATCACTCAGGACAGGCCTGTCGAAGGGCTGTTCATGGTTCGACAAGGCTCTCCTGAGCGAAGCCGAAGGGCTCACCACGAACGGACTTTTGCGCCCAATCTCGCCTAATGGACAATCTGGGATGAACCTAAAAACCTCCTTTCAACCGCGAAGAACGCGAAGGAAATCGCTGGATTATCTCCGTCGATGCATTCAGCTTCCGGGCGAACGGCCCTGCGTTGTACGGGTGGGTTTTGTACGGGCGGGTTTCAAACCCGCCCCTACGGTATTCCTTGCGTTCTTTGCGGTTAAACGAGGAATTTAGGATGAATCTACAGGATCTCAATGAACTCGATGTCAGCCAGATCGGCGTCTGGCCCCTCCCGGCCAAGCTGCTTCTCATCCTGATCATCTGCCTCCTGTTAATGGTCGGCGGCTACTACTTCGATCTCGAGACCCAATTGAACGACCTGACCAAGGCTGAAGAGGAGGAGCGAACGCTCCGGGTCTCCCTGGAAGACAAGCAGGCAAAGGCGGCCAATCTCGATAAATATCGCAAGCAACTGGAGGACATGAAGCAGTCCTTCGGCGCCATGCTCCGGCAACTGCCCAACAAGACGGAAGTGGCCGATCTGCTGGTCGATGTCTCACAAACCGGCCTGGCGGCCGGCCTGGAATTCAATCTCTTTCAGCCGGGCGCGGAAGTGCCGCTGGAGTTCTATGCCGAACTCCCCATCAAGATCGCGGTGGAGGGCGGCTACCACGAATTCGGCGAATTCATCAGCGGCCTGGCGGCCCTGCCGCGCATCGTCACCATCCACAACATCAAGATCACCCCGACATCCAAGGATACGGGGGGACGCTTGATCCTGGAAGCCACGGCAAAGACCTACCGCTACCTGGATGAAGAGGAGCACAAATGACCAATCCCTCCCGGGTATTCGTATTTATTCTCCCCTTTGCCGCCGCCCTCTCCCTTGCGGGTTGTTTCGGCGGCGGCATGGAGGAACTGCAAGCCTATATCGAGGCGATTAAGGCCAGGCCCCCGAGGGCCATTGAGCCCCTGCCCCAGATCCAGCAGATCGAGAGTTTCGTCTACAACGCCCGCGGACGCAGGAGCCCCTTCAGCAGCGACTTTGGAACGGAGGAGTTCGCCGAGGGCAAGGCCGCCGGGGAAGGCGTTCGCCCAGACCTGATGCGGCGCAAGGAGGAACTGGAACAGTTCCCCCTCGACACCCTGCGTATGGTGGGCACCCTGGCGCAGGACCAAAAGACCTGGGCACTGGTCCTGTCCCAGGACGGGGTCATCCATCGGGTGCAACCGGGCAACTACCTGGGCCTGAACAATGGCCAGATCACGCACATTTCCGAAGAAAAGGTCGAATTGACCGAGATCACCCCGGATGGTGATGGCGGTTACCAAGAGCGGCAAGCCGTCCTCACCCTGGGCGGCGAAACAGAGGGGAAAGGCAAATGAACATCTCACCTATCACTACCGGAGCCACTGTCATGCACAGGCCCCAATCCCAGTCCTGGATATTCCTGGGTCTGATGGGCCTGCTGGCCCTGCTGATCAGCCACCCGGCACTGAGCGCAGGCATTTCGATCGAAAAGCTCGATTTCTCCTCGCTGCCGGGGGACAGGGTCCAGATCCGGGTGAAGGCCAACGGTAACCTGCCCAAACCGAGCAGCTTCACCACAGACAATCCCGCCCGGCTGGCCGTTGACTTCGATAATGTCGGCAGCAAATTGCCCAAGATGAGCCAGGGGATCGGCATCGGCATGGCGCGCAGCATCATGGCCCTGGAGGCCGGCCACCGCACCCGTCTGATCCTGAACCTGGTCGACGCGGCCCCTTACGATATCCAGGTCAATGGCAACCAGGCCATCATCACTGTTTCGGCCGGCAGCCAGGAACTCGTCACGGCCAAATCGACCCCGCCCCCCCTTCCGGTGACCAAGCCCGCAGTCAAAACGGCCACTGCCAGACAGAAGGCCATTGCCGCCGTTTCCTCCAAGGGGTCAGGCGGCCCCCGCGGCATCCGGAATATCGATTTCCGGCGGGGCGCTTCGGGCGAGGGGCGGTTGCTGATCAGCCTGAGCGACCCCAATACGGTCGCCGACATGAAGGAGCAGGGCGGGGCCATCGTCGTCGACTTCATCGGCGCCCAACTGCCACCGAACCTGATGCGCCGGCTCGATGTCACCGATTTCGCCACCCCGGCGCAAATGATCGAGGCCGTGCCCAACAACGGCAACACCCGCATCACCATCAAGGCCAAGGGGGAATACGAGCACCTGGCCTATCAGACCGACAATGACTATGTGGTCGAACTGCGCCCCCTGTCCAAGTCGGAGGTCGAGCTGGCCCGAGGCCGCGATGTCACCTACACCGGCGAGCGGCTTTCCCTCAACTTCCAGGACATCGAGGTCCGCTCCGTGCTGCAATTGCTGGCCGACTTCACCGGCCTCAACCTGGTGGTCAGCGACACCGTCGGCGGCAACATCACCCTGCGCCTGCAGAACGTCCCCTGGGACCAGGCCCTGGATATCATCCTCAAGACCAAGGGGCTCACCAAGCGCCAGAAGGATACGGTCATCCTGATTGCACCCACTGAAGAGATCGCCGCTCGTGAGAAGCTGGAGATGGAGTCGCAAAAGCAGGTCGAGGAGCTGGCGCCGTTACGCACCGAATGGGTCAGACTCAATTTTGCTAAAGCCGAGGTCGTAGCAGCCCTGCTTTCTTCTGGAAACAGCGGTTCAACCGATACATTGCAAGTCACAAGCAATGTTGTCGGAGGGGGAGCAACTAAATTGGACCAAAAAGGGCTTCTTTCTGCACGGGGTTCGGTTGCTTTCGACGCGCGCACCAACACCCTCATGATCAAGGACACCGATAGTAAGCAGGAGGAAATCCGTGAACTGATCAAGATACTCGACATCCCAATCCGCCAAGTGCTGATCGAGTCGCGCATCGTCATTGCCAGTGATGATTTTGCCAAGGATATCGGGGTCAGGTTGGGCGCCACTGGTGCAAACAGTCTTGACAGAGATGTTAATGGCCAAACAAATGCCTACGTTGCGGCAGGTGGCGGCTTGGCCGGTAACATGGCTCACTTGGGCGGGCCCATATTCGAAAATGCGGCGGGCTCCGGCAACGAGGCCCTGCTGGTTAATCTGCCACAAACTCTCAGCAGCGGAACCGGTGGTGCTATCAACTTCGTGCTCGGCAAGATTGGCTCGCACCTGCTGCGCCTGGAACTCAACGCCATGCAGACCGAGGGCAAGGGCGAGATCATCTCCACCCCCAGGATCGTGACCTCCGACCAGACCAAGGCGACGATCAAGCAGGGCGTGGAGATCCCCTACCAGGAGGCCAGTTCCAGTGGCGCCACCACGGTCAGCTTCAAGGAGGCGGTGCTGAAACTGGAGGTCACCCCCCACATCACGCCGGATGATCGCGTGGTCATGGAACTCAACATCAACAAAGATAATCCCGACTATACGCGCCAGGTATTGGGGGTCCCGCCCATCGACACCCGGCAGGTCGAGACCTCGGTACTGGTCGACAATGGCGAGACCGTGGTGCTCGGTGGCGTCTTCGAACGCACCAAGTCCTACCAGAAAAACCAGGTCCCGGTGCTGGGCGACCTGCCCTATCTGGGCCGCCTCTTCAAGAACACGGCCGAAAACGACGAAAACAGCGAACTACTGATCTTCATCACCCCCAAGATCCTCAAGGACAGCCTGGCAAAACGGTAGGTCTTGTTCGAACAGGGATTGAACGGAGGGGAGGCCTGTGCCTCCCCCCTCCGTTTGCCAATACCCCCAGCTCCGACAAATGCCTTGTTAAGCCCCCCCTTTTCTGGCATATCTCACCCCCATGCGGAAAAACAACCTCTTTCTCATCGGCCCCATGGGGGCGGGCAAGACCACCATCGGGCGCCTCCTGGCCGGGCAACTCCGGTTAGAGTTCGTCGACAGCGATCATGAGATACAGGCACGAACCGGGGTCGATATCCCGACCATTTTCGAGTTCGAGGGCGAGGCCGGCTTTCGCGATCGGGAGCGGGATGTGATCGATGCCCTGACCCAGCGGGAGGGCATAGTCCTGGCCACAGGGGGCGGCGCTGTGCTGGACCCGGTGAACCGGCGCAATCTCTCGGCGCGCGGCAGAGTGGTTTACCTGCAATGCAGCCCAGAGCAGCAATACGAACGGACCCGTCACGACAAGAACAGGCCCCTGATCCAAACCGAAAATCCGCAGGCGCGCCTGCGCGAGCTTTATGAGAGCCGCGATCCCTTATACCGGGAGACGGCGGACCTGATCATCATAACGGAAAGGCGCTCCACCTCGACCGTGGCGCGGGAGATCATCCGCAAACTGCATCCCGAACAAAGCGATTAAGACCCATGATGAGCGAAACATTCCGGACACTGACCCTCGATCTCGGCGACAGAAGCTACCCCATCCATATCGGCCCCGGCCTCCTCGCCCAGGCTGAGCTACTGCGACCGCATATCCCTTCCCGCCAGGTGATGATCGTCACCAACGAGACCATCGCTCCCCTGTATCTGGATAGGCTGAAGGCCAGCCTGGAAGGCCTCCAGGTCGAGGAGTGCATCCTGCCCGACGGGGAGGAATACAAGAACCTGGAGATCCTCAACCGTATCTTCGATCGACTGCTGGAACAGCGTTTCGACCGGGGCTGCTGCCTCATCGCCCTGGGCGGCGGGGTCATCGGCGACATGACTGGCTTTGCCGCGGCCAGCTATCAACGGGGGGTTGCCTTCATTCAGATCCCAACCACGCTGCTCTCCCAGGTCGATTCCTCGGTCGGCGGCAAGACCGGCGTCAACCATCCCCTCGGCAAGAACATGATCGGCGCCTTCTACCAGCCCCGCTGCGTACTGATCGATACCGAGACCCTCGACACCCTGGACGACCGCCAACTCTCCGCCGGCCTGGCGGAAGTCATCAAATACGGACTGATCGATGACCCCGGGTTCTTCGCCTGGCTGGAGAACAACATGGACCTCTTGCTGGCGCGGGATGCCGGGGCGCTGGCCTATGCCATCGAACGCTCCTGCGCCGACAAGGCGGCTGTAGTGGCCGCCGACGAGAGGGAGTCCGGCATGCGCGCCCTGCTGAACCTCGGCCACACCTTCGGCCACGCCATCGAGACCGGCATGGGTTATGGCGAATGGTTGCACGGCGAGGCGGTGGGCGCCGGCATCTGCATGGCCGCCGACCTTTCCTGTCGCATGGGGTGGCTATCTCAGGCGGAGCTGGACCGCGTCATCGCCCTTGTTCGCACGGCCAGGCTGCCGGTCCTGCCGCCCAGGCAGCTCCCCCCCCAGCGGCTGCGCGAACTCATGGCGGTCGACAAGAAGGTCCTGGCCGGGAAGCTGCGCCTGGTGCTCTTAAAGGGGATCGGACATGCCCTGGTGACTGATCGATTCGATCAGTCAGTACTGGATGCCACATTGGAACAGGTTCGATAGTGAAGCGCTGAATCCCCCCGTATCCTGGTAGTTGCGGCCATTCCAAAAACCCGGTAACTTACGCCACAACTATAACGTTCAGATGGAACTCCTTATGAACAAAAGAATCTCTCTCGTTCTCCTCAGCGCCCTCCTGCTTGCCGCCCAGGGCTGCTCCAGCATTACCGAACGCTTTTCCGCACGCATCGCGGACAAACTGAAGGCCCGGCTGGAGCAGGAGCTGCCCCCGCGCCTGAAGCAGGAATTGAACCGGGAACTGGGCGTCAAGCTCGACAAGATGACCGGGGATCTCACCACCGGCATGCTCAATCACAATGAGCCCGATACGGTCTTCGCCGGTATGCCTGCCTATCTGATCCTTCTCGAAAGCATGCTCCAGAGCGATCCGGACAACCCCAAGCTGTTGATGGCCGCCTCCAAGCTCTACAGCGCCTATGCCGGCAGCCTGGTTGACCAGCCAGAGCGCGCCAAGGCGCTCAGCTCCCGCGCCCGCGACTTCGCCGGCAAGGTACTGTGCCGACAACAGCCGGGCGTCTGTAAGCTGGAGACCCTGGCCTACGATAAATACATCCTGTCGGTCCGCAAGGTGGGCAAGGCCGATATCGAACCCCTATACGCCTACGGCGTCGCCTGGGCCACCTGGCTCTATACCCAAACCGGCGATTGGGGCGCCCTCGCGGAACGGCCCAAGATCGAATCCATCTTCCAGCACCTGGCCAAAATGGACGAAGGCTACGACAGGGGTCGTGTGCAGCTCTACCTGGCCGTCATGAACAGCCAGCTCACACCAGCCCTGGGCGGCAAGCCGGAAGTCGGCCGTGACCATTTCGAGAAGGCGTTGAAGCACTCCGGGGGCGAGGATCTCATGGTCAAGGTGAAATACGCCCGCCATTACACCCGCCTGGTTCTCAACAAGGAGCTGCATGATCGTCTGTTGAAAGAGGTGCTGGAGGCCGACCCCCAGGCACCCCGGCTGACCCTCAGCAATGTCATGGCTCAGCAAGAGGCCCGCAAGCTCAAGGCCGACGGCTACTTCCAGGAATAAGGCGAACGGCAAAGTCGTTGGAGCGGGGCTTGCCGCGATAAACAGGATTCACAGGATTAATTCCCACCTGATTAGCAAGATACTTCAGCCTAAGCCCATTCACCCTTCGACAAGGCTCTCCTGAGCAAAGTCGAAGGGCCTGTCCTGAGCGAAGACGAAGGGCCATGTCGAACCCTGGATGTGTAATTTTCAGGGTAATAGCTCTGGATTCTATATTTATTGCCGAAGGGTAACTATTCAGGTCGACCGGCTTCTCGGGTGATCTGAATAGTTACGCCGAAGGCAAGGTTGCAGGCGATGCCCCTGATTGATCAGAATAGCGGCATTCCGTAATTTATCCCTCGTCTCGCCAAACCTGACTCCTTTGCCGGAGGTAAGATGGAATCCGCCATGAAACGAATCCTTGCCGTCCTCTCTATTCTCTGCCTGGCCGCCCCCTTGCCGGCGGGCGCCGTCACCCTCAAGCTCGCCACCATGTCGCCCGACGGCACCAACTGGATGAGGGCCTTCCGAGATGCCGGCAAGCAGATCGCCAAGGAGACGCAGGGCCGCGTCAAGATCCGTTACTACCCCGGCGGGGTCATGGGCGATGACAAGAGCATGCTGCGCAAGATCCGCATCGGGCAACTGCACGGCGGCGCCCTCTCAGCAGGCGGACTGGCCAGCATTCACCCTGATACCCAGATCTACGCCCTCCCTTTCGTCTTCCGCAATTACGATGAAGTGGAGGCGGCACGCAAGGAGTTCGACCCCATCGTCCTCGGGAAAATCAAGGAGGGCGGCTTCGTCAGTTTTGGCCTGGTCGGTGGCGGTTTTGCCTACATGATGTCCAACAAACGGATCACCACCCTGGACGAGGCGCGCGGCCACAAGATATGGGTGCCGGAAGGGGATCGCATCAGCCGCATTTCCCTGGAATCCCTCGGCATCGCGCCTGTGCCCCTGCCCATCACTGACGTTCTGACCGGAATCCAGACCGGCCTCATTGATACCCTTTCCGCCCCGCCTACTGTCACGATCGCTCTGCAATGGCACACCGGGGTCAAGCACCTGACCAACCTCCCTTTGCTCTATATCTACGGCAGCCTGGTGATCAGCGAGAAGGTATTCGGGGAGATCAGCCCCGAGGACCAGGCCGTCATGCAGCGGGTCCTGACCAAGACGCAGACCAAACTGGATGCAGCAGGCCGCACAGATGACCAATCAGCCCTGGAGGCGTTGCGAAAGCAGGGAATCACGTTTGATGACACAAACCCCAGGGAGGCCGCATTGTGGCGCCAGAAGGTTACTCAGGCCATGGATGGCCTGAGCGGGGAAGGGGCGATGTCGCCCGAGCTGATGCAACGGCTCAGGGCTTATCTCGGCAAGGTTCGCGGCGGCGGCTGATCGCCCATGGGTCTCTCATCCCTGGCCCACCGCGTCCATCGTATCGCCGTCCTGGTGGAGGACGGCATCCTGGCGGCACTGCTGACCTCCATGATCGTCCTGGCCTTCCTGCAAATCGCCCTGCGCAACCTGGCCGATATGACCATAAGCTGGGGCGATCCCCTGCTGCGCGTCATGGTGCTCTGGATCGCCCTCTTTGGCGCCATTGCCGCTACCCGCGACGGCAACCACATCCATATGGACATCATCGCGCGCTTTCTGCCCGACCGGCTGCGCCAGCCTTTGCAGCGCTTCACCGATCTCTTCAGTGCCTTCATTTGCGGCCTGCTTGGCTGGCATGGGGCTCAACTGGTCATTCTTGAGCAACAGGACGGCACCATCGCCTTCAACGGCATCCCCACCTGGACCCTGGAATTGATCCTGCCGTTTGGCTTCTGCGTCATGTCAGTCCGCTTCCTGGTCAACGCCTTCTTTCCGCGGGCAAAGGAGCCGGCGAAGTGTTCCTGACCCTGGGATTATTGATCCTGGCCCTGCTGGGAACGCCACTCTTCATCGTCATCGCCACCGGCGCCATCCTGGGCTTCTACCTGTCGGACATCGATCTCCAGGCCATCCCCATCGAGTATTTCCGCATCACCGACATGCCTGTGCTGATCGCGATCCCCCTGTTCGCCTTCACCGGCTATCTGTTGAGCGAAAGCAAGGCGCCCCACCGCCTGGTCCGGCTCACCAATGCCTTTCTGGGCTGGCTGCCGGGCGGGCTGGCCATCGTCGCCCTGTCCGCCTGCTCCATATTCACCGCCTTCACCGGCGCTTCCGGCGTCACCATAATCGCCCTGGGCGCCCTGCTCTACCCAGCCTTGCTGGAGGCGGGTTACCGCGAGAAGTTCAGTCTCGGCCTGGTTACCACCTCGGGCTGTCTCGGCCTGTTGTTCGCCCCCGCCCTCCCGCTGATCCTGTTCGCCGTCATCGCCCAACAGATGGGTCTGGGGCGCCCCGTTTCCGTTGATGACATGTTTCTGGCGGGCATCCTCCCCGGCCTGCTGATGCTGTTCTTGCTCTCCCTCTGGAGCATAAGTCACCGTCCGGCCCATTCCACGCGCCCCTTCTCCCTGCCCGAGGCCTGGGCGGCACTGAAGGGTGCGGCCTGGGAGGCGCCGCTGCCCATCGTCGTGCTGGGCGGCATCTATAGCGGCTATTTCGCTATCTCCGAGGCAGCCGCCGTCACAGCCTTCTATGTCCTGGTGGTCGAACTGCTGATCTATCGGGATATCCCCTGGCGCCGGCTACCCGCCGTCATGCGCCAATCCATGGTGCTGGTGGGCGGTATCCTGGTGATCCTGGGCGCCTCCCTGGCCTCGACCAATTACCTGATCGACGCCCAGGTCCCCACCCATCTGTTCGAGACCATCCGCGCCCTGGTCAGTGACAAACTGACCTTTCTGCTGTTGTTGAATGTCTTCCTGCTGATCCTTGGCACCATGCTGGACATCTTCTCGTCCATCGTCCTCATCGTGCCCCTGCTGTTGCCCATAGCCATCGGGTACGACATCGACCCCGTCCACTTCGGCATCATCTTCCTGGCCAACCTGCAGCTTGGCTACCTGACCCCACCCGTGGGGATGGATCTTTTCATCGCCAGCTACCGCTTCGGCAGGCCCATCATGGAACTGTACCGGTCGACGCTACCCTGGTTCCTCATCCTCCTGGTCTCCGTGCTCCTAATCGCCTATTGGCCGGCGCTGTCCCTCTGGCTGCCGGGACGGCTATAGGGCACCTCTGAAAATCCAATTTTCGTTGCCATACTGCGTTGGTCACAAAAAATCACTCCTTACATATCAGATAGATGCGCGTCGTAATTTTTTACTCGCGCCTTGTCTGGCTTAGAAACTTGGTCACTATTCAGCCCCCCCCTCCCTCCGGGAGGGGGTTGGGGGGAGGGTCAGCGTAGACCAGGCACCTATGCCCGAATCGACCTCTTACCCCCTCCCCAACCCTCCCCCTGCAAAGGGGGAGGGGGCAATTTCCGAATTGAGCTGAATAGTTACGAAACTTGAATTTTTAGAGGTGCCCTACAGCCAATCCTTGCGCCTGAAGAACAGCAGCATCCCCAGGGCGACCAGGACCATGATCAGCAGGACCAGGGGGTAACCAAGGGACCAGCCAAGCTCCGGCATGTTCCAGATGCTTGCGTTCCGGTCGAAATTCATCCCGTAGAGTCCGGCGATGAAGGTCAGGGGGATGAAGATGGTCGAGATGACCGTCAGTACCCGCATGATGTCGTTCATGCGGTTGTTCACGCTGGACCAGTAGATATCGAGCAGGCTGCTGGCCATCTCCCGGTAGGTCTCGATCAGATCCATGACCTGGATCGTGTGGTCGTAGCAGTCGCGCAGGTAGGGATAGGTCTCCGCCCGGATCAGCTCGGAATCGTCCCGCAGCAGTTGGTTGATGACCTCCCGCTGGGGCCAGAGCACGCGCCTCAGCAGGATGAGTTCCCGCTTGAGCAGATGGATCTTGCCAAGGATCGCCTTGTCCTCGCCCGTCAGAATCAGTTCCTCCAATTCTTCCAGGAGCAGACCGAAATTCTCCAGCACCGGGAAACCCTGGTCGATGACCCTGTCGAGCAGGCTATGGAGGAGGAAATCCACGCCGCGATGCCTCGGATTATGGCCGCCCCCCTGTAGACGCTTTACCGTCTCGTGGAAAGGGTCGAGCCCCCCCTCGCAGAAACTCACCAGAAACACCCCGTTCATGAAGAAACTGACCTGGTGGAGCGTCACCACGTCATCCTCTATCAGCGGCAGGGCGAGAACGATAAACAACTGGTGATCGAAGGATTCGATCTTGGGCCGCTGCCCCGTATTGAGCACATCCTCGACCGCCAGGGGATGGAGCCGGAAGGCCTCACCCAACTGGCGCAGCGAACCGGCCGTGGGTCTCCCCTGCACATGGACCCACGTCAGGCTCTCGCTCTCCAGGAAGGGGAGACAGTCGGCCGGATTGATATCCTCCCTCACCAATACCTGGTCCTCGTCCAGGAAATCGACCAGACGGATGCGATAGGGCGGTTCCTCGCGGTGCCGCTCGACCAGGGTGCCCGGCGGGGTGCCCAGCGGGGGATAGTGTTTGGTGAAAAAGCTCATGGATTTCCCTCAGTCACCACTGGCTATGAAAAGACTCACCGCGCGGCCGGTCGATCCTTTCGTAGCCATGGGCGCCGAAGTAATCGCGCTGGGCCTGGAGCAGGTTGGCGGGGAGCCGGCTCGACCGGTAACCGTCATAAAAACTCAGAGCCGAGGCCATGGCCGGCAGAGGGATGCCCCGGCCGATGCCCCGCATGACCGCGCCGCGCCAACCCTCAAGGGAATGGGCGATCTCCGCGGCGAAGAACCCGTCCAGAAGCAGGTTCTCCAGGCCGGGATTGCGCTCGAAGGCGGCCTTGATGTGGTTCAGGAAACGGCTGCGAATGATGCAGCCGCCGCGCCACATCAGGGCGATATCGCCGTATTGCAGATTCCAGCCGTAGGCCCCGGCCGCCTGCCGCATCAGCATGTAACCCTGGGCGTAGGAGATGATCTTGCTGGCGTAGAGGGCATCGTGAAGCTGCCGCACGGCGGCGTCCAGATCCCCGTCGAAGGAAAGGACCGAGGCCGGCAGACGCCTGGCTGCCCTCTGCCGCTCCTCCTTCATGGCCGAAAGGAAACGTGCCTGCACCGCCTCGCCGATGAGGGTCAGGGGCACCCCCTGCTCCAGGGCGTCGATGGCGGTCCACTTGCCGGTCCCCTTCTGGCCCGCGCTGTCGAGGATCTTGTCCACCAGGGGCTCGCCGTCCTCCCGGCGCTCCAGGATCTCGGCGGTGATCCCGATCAGGTAGGAGTCGAGCACGCCCCGGTTCCAGTCCTCGAACACCGTCTGAATCCGCTCCACCGGCATCCCCAGGCCACGCAGCATCAGATCGTAGGCCTCGCAGATCAACTGCATGTCGCCGTATTCGATGCCGTTGTGGACCATCTTCACATAATGCCCCGCCCCCTCTTCGCCGACCCAATGGCAACAGGGCTCCCCATCCACCTGGGCGGCAATGGACTGGAATAGCCCCTTCACCAGGGGCCAGGCCGCCGGATTCCCCCCCGGCATAATGGAAGGCCCCTGGCGGGCACCCTCTTCCCCGCCGGAGATGCCGACACCCAGATAGAGAATACCCTGCTCAGCCAAGGCCTTGACCCGCCGGCTGGTATCCCTGAAGAGGGAGTTGCCCCCGTCGATGATGAGATCGCCCCTTTCCAGCAGGGGCAGCAATTGCCCGATCAGCTCATCCACCGCTTCTCCGGAGCGCACCATCAACATCAGCTTGCGCGGCGTTTGCAGAAGGCCAACCAACTCCGCGATGGAGTGAGCACCGGCGATCCCGGCCCCCTTGGCCGGTCCGGCCAGAAACTCGTCCAGCCGCGTCTGACTCCGGTTGTAGACGGCGACCCGATGGCCACGATCGTTCATGTTGAGGACCAAGTTCTGACCCATGACCGCCAGACCAATCAGGCCGATATCCGCTTTCTCCACTGAAAACCTCGTGCTGGTGTTACCCTATCCCGCAACAGCTTACACCCTCAGGATGACCCGCGGATAACGCGCCGCGTCCAAACCCCTCTTAATTTATTGGTTGTTTTCCGCTGCGGATGACCTTAGATTTCACTTAACCAAGTATTTTAATAAGCTTTTACGGAGCAAGAGAGATGAACCTGGTATTAGACGCCGAAGGCTTTCTGGTCAACCGCGACGACTGGTCGGAGGAAGTTGCCACCCAACTGGCCTCGAATGAGGGCTACGAAATGACCGACGAGATCATGGGGCTGATCAAGCAGGCCCGCGCCATGTTCGACAAGGACGGGGTGGTACCGCCCATCCGCAAGTTCTCCAAGCAGGTTGGGGTCGACAGCAAACGCCTCTACGACATTTTCAAGAAGGGCCCCATGAAACTGATCTGCAAGTGGGGCGCCCTGCCCAAGCCCACCGGCTGCGTTTGATCACCGGGATAGGCCTCAGGTCGACGAGGACTGATGGGAATTGCTCTCAGTCTGTAGGAGCGCCTAAGGAACTGTCCGGAAATAACTTGTACATCTCGCATCTCATCTTCAGGCCACCTTTGGCCGATCTTCAATAGATCTCTTTTCGCGGCAGAGCCGCTCCCACGGCGGTGGAAGCGTCTCTGCCGCGAAAATAGGCGGTTTCGCTCAATCAGATCGACCAAATCTGACCTGAATCTGGGCGCGATATTGTCCAACTTATTTCCGGAACAGTTCCTAAGCGCAATCAATCAGAATCGTGCCTGCAAGGCGCTCCTACGAGCAGGACGGGATGTGGTAATGTCTCCCGCCATGAAGGAGCTGCATGACCTCGAACTGACACTCAACTCCCCCACCCCGATCCTGGTGATCGAGACCCTGGAGGAGGTACGCCTGTTACAGATGCTGACCCGCATCGGTATCAAGGGCGGGCGGCCCCTGTTCCAATGGACGGCCACCGACGGCCTGCGCCGTATCGAGGTTGAATTTGGCCATGAGCCCGATACTGCCAATCCAGCAGACACCCTGAAGCGCATCAAGCTCGGCGGCCCCGGCGTCTATCTCCTGCTCGATTTTCACCCCTACCTGCAAGACCCCATCCTGGTGCGGCACATCAAGGAGATCGCCCAGACCCACGAGGAGCGCAAGCGGACCCTGGTCCTGGTCAGTCACGGCATCGATATTCCGCCCGAGATCCGCCACCTGACCGCCCGCTTCGAGCTGCATCTGCCTGACAGCGCGGCCCTTCGCAAGCTGATCAAGGATGAGGCCCAGCGTTGGCAGCAGGCAAACCCGGTCCAGCGCCTGCGGGTGGACCGGGAGTCCTTCGAGCTGCTGGCCCACAACCTGAGCGGCATGACCGAGACCGACGCCAAGCGCCTGGTCCGCGCCGCCATCGAGGACGACGGGGCCATTACCCAGGAGGATCTGCCGGAACTGATGAAGGCCAAGCACGAGCTGATCGAGCAGGGCGGCGTCATCGGCTACGAGTACGACACGGCCCAATTCGCCGAAGTGGCCGGGCTCGACAACCTCAAGGCCTGGCTGGCCGACCGCCGCAAGGCCCTGCTCGGGCAATCCCAGGACGCCCCCAAGGGGATCTTGCTGCTGGGGGTCCAGGGGGGCGGCAAGAGCCTGGCCGCCAAGGCGGTGGCCGGGACCTACGGACTGCCCCTGCTGCGCATGGATTTCGGCGCCCTCTACAACAAATACATCGGCGAGACGGAGAAGAACCTGCGCTACGCCCTGCGCACCGCCGATACCATGGCCCCCTGCGTCCTCTGGATCGACGAGATCGAAAAGGGCCTGGCCGGACAGAACGACGATCAGGGCATCTCCCAGCGGATACTGGGCGCCCTGTTGACCTGGATGGCCGAACGCAAGCGGCCGGTCTTCATCGTGGCCACCTCCAACGACATCTCCAAACTCCCCGCAGAACTCCTGCGCAAAGGGCGTCTTGACGAGATATTTTTCGTCGATCTCCCTGACGAAAAGGCCCGCAAGGCGATATTCGAGATCCACCTGCGCCGCCGCAATCTCGCCCCCAGCGCCTTCAATCTCGGCGCCCTGGCCTCGGCCAGCGAGGGCTTCAGCGGCGCAGAGATAGAACAGGCGGTGGTCTCGGCCCGCCACCGCGCCCAGGCCAGGGAGCTTGCCCTTAACGATGGTCTCCTGCTGGACGAGCTGGAACGGACCCAGCCCCTCTCCGTGGTCATGGCCGAGCAGGTCGCCGCACTGCGCGCCTGGGCCGTCGGTCGCACCGTCCCCGCCCATTAATCGCTAATTCCAGGATTCGAGCATGATCAGCCCCGCCCTCCTCGGCAGCCTGTCCAATCTGCACCATTTGATGATGAATCTGGCGGAACAGATGCCAGACGCGGATTTCAATCGCCAGTATCACCCTGAGCTGGGCTCGTTCGGCCACATCCTGGCCCAATGCGTCTATCGAGAACTCTATTGGCTGCGCGAGGCCATCATGGGTGATGCTGACCTCTCCGGACGGGTCCAGCGCCTCGTCTCTCCGGGTGAACTGAGCCTTGGGGAGCAGTGCGCTCAACTCCCGCCGAAGGATCATTTGCTCAACTGGGCGGCAGAGATCCAGGACCATCACCTGATGCTGCTGGCCAATCCCAAGCTACTACCGGCACATCCCTTGCTGGAGAACGACGCCATCCTCCATTTCATTGTCCAGGAACAGGCCCGCTCCTACGAGGGGCTGCTCTCCCTGCTCAGCCTGCGCCAGATCCAGGGCTTCTCCGACGACTATTGCCCAAAGGCCGTTCTCGAAAGCCGGCCACCGACGGGGGATGCAGTGGATGTGACCCAGGGGGTCTACCGCATCGGCTCCCGCTTCGAGCCCTGGGCCTATGACAACGAACTCCCGCCCCAGATGATGAAGCTGAGCAACTTCCGCATCGCCCTCCGCCCCGTCAGCAACGCCGAATACCTCTCCTTCATAGAGGACGGCGGCTATGAGCGGGAATCCCTCTGGTGGCGGGGATGCGACTGGCTCAAGACCGAATCAGCCGGCGCCCCGATGCACTGGCGCCGGGATGCCTCGGGCCACTGGTACGGTATCGGGCTGAATGGGCCTTTTGATCTGATCGGTGAGGAACCGGTCTATGGCATCAACCATTACGAGACATCGGCCTATGCGGTTTGGGCCTCGGAACGGGGGGGCGAAACGGCGGGGGCCGTCCTGCAACACGAATACCAGTGGGAGACGGCCCTACGGACCCAAGTCCTGGAAAATCACGGCCGTGTCTGGGAATGGTGCGCCAACCCCTTCGAACCCTACAGCGAATATCAGCCCCCGGCGGAGCTTCAACGGGCCACTCCCGACTTCGATGGAGAACACCGCTCCCTGCGCGGCGGCTGCCTGCACACACAGCCTGCGATTCGCCGCCCCAGCTTCCGCAACCGAGGACTGCCCCACCAACAATTCCTCTTCACCGGCGCCCGGCTCGTGTTTCCGCCCAGAGTGGGTTAATCAGATTTATTCGGGTTTTCCGTGGAAGGCGGTAAATCCGCTCGTCCTGAATCGGGTCAGAGGGAGCCGCAGCTCCCGTCTGCCCACAGAACCGTGCGTACGGGTCCGTACACGGCTCCTCACGCAAGGCGTACCCACTGTTTCACATCAAACCAATGCGGTAGCTGCTTGTCTGAATGTATGGCCTGTC
>JAHJDE010000186.1 GCA_018812525.1 Gammaproteobacteria bacterium | reverse complement strand
CTGCAAGAACCTCTTGCGGTTCAGGGATGAACCGCCATTTTCAATGGCCTAAGCCATTGAAAATGAAGAAAACGAAAAATCGCATTTTTCGTTTTCGCCTTGCAAAATGGCCAGGATGGCCATTTTGCAAGTTCCTCAATAATACATTCGATTGCACCCGGGCCAATCAGCGTTTTCTCAGCAGCCGTTCCTGCTCGCGTTTCCAGTCGTGCTCCTTTTCGCTGGCGCGTTTGTCGTGCTGCTTTTTGCCCTTGGCGAGGCCGATCTCGACCTTGGCGCGGCCTTTCTTCCAGTACATCGCCAGGGGGATCAGGGTGTAGCCGCTGCGTTCGACCAAGCCGATGAGCTTGTCCAGCTCGCGCCGGTGCATGAGCAGCTTGCGGGTGCGTATGGGGTCGGGCTCGATATGGGTCGAGGCGGTGGGGAGGGGGGTAATATGGGCGCCGAAGAGGAAGGCCTCGCCCTGTTTGATGGTGACATAGCTTTCGTTGATCTGTGCCCGGCCATCGCGCAGGCTCTTGGCTTCCCAGCCTTCGAGGGCGAGCCCGGCCTCGTAGCGGGCTTCGATGAAGAAGTCGTGCCGGGCCTTTTTATTGAGTGCGATGGTGGAGCCGTCGGCGCCTTTCTGCGTATTGGGTTTCTTTGCCATGGCTGGCCATTCTACTGTAGCCATCCCCGCTCCGGGCAAAGTTTTTTCCCCTTTCCTTGAGGCGGGCGGCGTTTTTTCAGACAATGCCCCGCCTCATTGATTCAAATACCCTGCGGAATGCGAGAGCGTCTATGTAGTATCGCGGCATAGCAGCTCCCACAGCGCTCACACAGAAGCTGTTATTACAAACGATACTGCTCAAGGGAATGGGGCTCTGGGCTGTGCCCTGCCTTCCACCAGGCGGTAAGAGTTCAAGGCGCAATCTAACCTTTTGCTCTGCAACTCGATCAGCAATGAATCGAACATACCCATGTTTCACCTCAAATGTGGGAGCGGCTATGCCGCGAAAAGGGAGCGAGCATTTGGCAATTGCCGCGTACTTCTTCGCCGACATCCCCCCGCAAACCCTTCCCGGCCTTCGGCAAACATCCGCGCTAGAACCTTGGCCTGTCGCGGGTTGGGCCGGTTCGCGTAGGCATCAACCCGCAGTCCTTGACCTTGCAGCCATCGATCACCGACAGGCGGAGGGAGAGGTTGCGTCCAGCCATGGAAATTCTTGACCACAACAAACGTATTGACATCAGCTATACAGCAGCCGCATGATGCGTATATCTACTACATATACAGGAGGTCATCATGCGTGACGCCGCCATCAACCTACGAGCCATGCCCGAGCAGCGGGATCTCATCGATCAGGCTGCCTCGGTTCTAGGCAAGAACCGCTCGGACTTCATGCTGGAGGCCGCCTGCGAGCGCGCACAGTCGGTATTGCTCGACCAGGTGTTTTTCCGGCTGGATGCCGAGAAATTCGAGCAATTTGTCGCCATGCTCGACGCCCCGCCCCAGCCCAGCCCTGGCCTGGATCGGCTGATGGCCGTCAAGGCGCCTTGGGATGCCAAGCCCGCTTGAGACAGAAACTCTCGGCACCGCAGCCATTATCTACCGAACACCGGATGGATGACTTTGCCTGCGGGGAGTCGTCTCTGGATGAATGGCTGCGACGCCGGGCGCGGCCCAACCAACTGACCGGGGCGAGCCGCACCTTCGTCGTCACAACCGAAACAGAACAGGTGGTCGCTTTCTACGCGATGGCCGCTGGCGCTGTTTCCCATCAGGACGCCTCTGGGCGTATTCGCCGGAACATGCCTGATCCCGTACCTGTGATGGTGCTAGCCCGTCTGGCTGTCGATCAGCGCTTCCAGGGCCATCAACTGGGCGCCGCCTTGCTGCAGGATGCGGTACGGCGTGCGCACGCGGTAGCACAGAATGCCGGAGTGCGCGCTTTGCTCGTGCATGCCTTGAACGAACGGGCACGGCAGTTCTACACGCACTATGGCTTTGAGCCTTCACCGGCGAACCCCATGACCCTGATGCTACAGTTGTACGCAAGGAATACGCATTAACCACCGTTGAGGCAATAAAAAACGGCGCACACTTTTCAGTGTGCGCCGTTATTTTCTGGAAGGGCCAAAAGGGTATAGCGGATGCTATCTCGGCGCCTCAGTGGCTTTGGGACTCAGGGTCTCAGCTTCCCCCTGGACAGGGGATAGATTCGATGCCTCATCAATGCGCCAGACTCAGTGCCTCGGCCTCCGCCCGGCGCGGCCACTCCAAGGAGAAGCGCACCGACTGTCCATTGCTGGCCCTGGGGCTGGTGCTTGACGGCAGCGGCTTCGTGCGCCGCAGTGAGGTCTTCGCCGGCAACGCCGCAGAGGCGAAGACCCTGGCGCCGATGCTGCGAGGGCTGGCCTCCCCCGCCGGGAGCCTCGTCGTCATGGACCGCGGGATCGCCACCGAGGAGAATCTGGGCTGGCTGGTGGCAGCCGGTTACCGCTATCGGGTGATCAGCCGCGAGCGCGCACGCCACTTCGAGCCCGAAGCGGCCCGCCCCATCGAGACGGCCGGCGGTGGGCGGGTCCACCTGCACAAACGCCTTTCCGAGGACGGCCAGGAGGTCCGCCTGTACTGCAACTCCGAGCAGCGGGCCGAGAAAGAGAAAGGGATCGAACGGCGCTTTGCCGAGCGCTTCAAGGCGGGACTGCAAAAGGTGCACGAAGGGCTCGGCCGCCCGCGCACCCACAAACGGCTCGACCACATCCAGGAACGTTGCGGAAGGGGGTGTCAAACTTGGGTTAATGAACCACTTCGGTTGACTTCGTGCTTCTTGTGCGCGACTATGACTCATCAAAATGTCACATCATGGCATTGCGTCCTATTAATGAGTCATTGTAATGGTCAAACCTGTTTCCCGCACCTATTCGCAGTACAGCCTGAATGCGCTTGAGCTGCTGGGGCAGCTCGTGCGCGAAGCTCGTTTGGGCAAGGGGATGACCACGACTGATCTGGCCGCGCGCGCTGGCATCTCGCGGGCCTTGCTCCAACGCATCGAGCGGGGAGACCCGGGGTGCTCCATAGGCATGGTGTTTGAAGTGGCCGCAATCTGTGGCGTACCTCTGTTTGACCTGGAGCCACGACTGCTAAGCAGCTACTTGACGCTTCATCGCGAAAAAATGGCCCTGTTGCCCAAGGCGGTTAGAACCAGTCCCAAGCGAGTAAAAGATGACTTCTGAGATCGACCCCAAGTATTCAGAGGCCTACGTCTGGATCTGGCTTCCAGGCGCAACGCAACCCGTCGTGGCGGGTTTGCTCTCCAGGCAGGGTCAACAGTTGGTGTTCAACTATGGCCGCAGCTACCTGGCGCGTCAGGATGCAATCGCCCTGTATGAGCCAGAACTACCGCTGCGGGCAGGCGCTATCCCACTGATACCCGGGTTGAGTATGCCCAGCTGCATTCGTGATGCGTCTCCTGATGCGTGGGGGCGTCGCGTGCTGATCAATCGCACTTTGGGCGTTAAAGGGATTGCTGCTGCCGAGGTAGAACTCGATGAGTTGACCTACCTGCTCGAGTCAGGCTCAGACCGTATTGGCGCGCTGGATTTCCAGCGGTCACCAACGCACTATGAGCCAAGGCACACACAGCAACCAACGCTTGATGAACTGTTAACGGCTGCAGAAAAAGTCGAGCGAGGTGTGCCGCTTTCACTCGAATTGGATCAGGCGTTGCTGCACGGCTCCTCCTTGGGCGGTGCTCGCCCAAAGGTCTTGCTCGAGGATGGCGAACGCAAGTTCATCGCCAAGTTTTCTGCGAGCAATGATCTCTACAGCCTGGTCAAAGCTGAATTCATTGCCATGCGACTAGCCTACAAGGTTGGCCTACATGTCGCGCCGGTTCAGTTGCGTTTAGCCTTGGGCAAAGAGGTGTTGTTGATCGAACGCTTTGATCGGATCCGGCATGACAGCCGTTGGCGCAGGCGTGCCATGGTGTCGGCACTCACCCTGTTCGAGCTTGATGAAATGATGGCCGCCTACGCCAGTTACGAAAAACTGGCGGAAATCATCCGTCATCGTTTCAAAAATGCGAAGGCCACGTTGCAAGAGTTATTCGCCCGGATTGTTTTCAATATTTTATGCGGAAACACCGACGATCACGCCCGCAACCATGCAGCCTTTTGGGATGGGCAGCAACTGGAATTAACACCCGCCTACGACATTTGCCCGCAATCGCGCTCGGGTCAGCAGGCCTCGCAAGCGATGCTCATTTATGGAGCAGAACGCAGCAGTCAAGTAGCCACCTGCATTGCTGCGGCAGCGTCGTTTTTGCTTGGGCGGGAGGAGGCAATTTCCACCGTCAATCATCAGGTGAGCGTTGTTGAAAACGAATGGCAGACAGTTTGTGATGAAGCGAACTTGAGCGAAGTGGATCGTGCGTTGTTTTGGCGACGGCAGTTCTTGAATCCCTTCGCCTTTCTCAATGCGCCGGAGGGGGTTCGCATTCCGTTGGCCGGCTGAGTGGTTCGCCTGGCCCCGTCCGGAAGCAGCCGCACGCCATACAGCAACTCACCTTCGACGACTGTCGCGGTAAACAGGCTGCTGCGCGGTTGTTGCGACAACCAACGAAGGACTTCGGCGTCAGGCTGCAGGCGAAGACATTCCGACAAAACATTGGTGCATAGCCACTCCTACAGCACTCGCATAGAAGCTGTTATTACAAACGATACTGCTCAAGGGGATGGGGCGCCGGGCCGTGCTCTGCCGTCCATGAGAAAGGCTCGGATTCGGCAGACAAAACATCACGGAGTATCCCCAAGGGATCTTCTCCTTCTTTGAGCCTGACGAGGGGTTGATCAAAAATCCCCAGCAGCCGTTCAGGCAAGGGCTTCCCTTCCCGCAGATCCAAGGCACGATCCAAGACCGAGAGGGCGGAATCGAGCCGATGGCGGTATCGATTGTTCGCCGCCTGCCTGTCCCGCAGGAAGTCCACCCAGCGCGACAATAACCTGCCACTATCGCCCCAAGTCTCCCGCAACTCGGCTATACGATCCTCAATAGACTCGGTTCGCATCGCACCCTTCACCACCACGTAATCGGTAAACACCGCGTGGGCGAGCACCAGAAAAAGGGTGCAATCGATCACATCCGCTCCCTCGTTGGCTTGCTCACTGCCATAGACCCGCCTCCCGTCGGCATCCAGCCGGATGGTATCAAAGAAGGCACAGATACCCGTTGGCGCGGCGTCCACCACATCGCCCAGGCGGTAAGAGTTCAAGGCGCAATCGAACCTTTTGCTCTGCAACTCGACCTCGCGGTTGTCGATCTCGATCAGCAATGAATCGAACATGCCCATGTTTCACCTCAAATGTGGGAGCGGTTTTGTTGGAGAGAGACTTTGTGGGAGCTGGTTTGTGGGAGCGGCTATGCCGCGATATTTATCATCCATTCGCGGCATAGCCGCTCCCACAAGTTACCCCCAACACCCAAATCCTTCACAACCACACCGCATCCCAATGGGGATAATCACCCAACCGCTGTACCAAGCCAGCCCGCAGTGGATTGGCGACAATATAGCGGGCAAAGGAGCGAATATCTTCCTCCTTCCGAACCGCTCGATCATGAAATCCCGGCTGCCAGCACCTTGTGCCCTCCCGCCCCGACAGACGATTCAGGTTCCGTGCGGAGGCCTGTTTGAACCGCCCCACCACGGCGGAAAGCGAGACTGCCTGCAATTCGAACAACCAATGCAGGTGGTCCGGCATCAAGACCCAGGTCAGGGTATGGCAATCCCCCCTTGCATCGGTGTTGCGCATCTCCCCAACCACGGATCGGCAACTGGCAAGATCCACGAATCGCGGCATCCTGAGATGCGTTACCGCCGTCACCAGATAGGGTCGCCCCATCTCCGAGAACCGGCTCCGGCACAGATCGCAGGAGTGGGGCGATTGTTTCATTGAGAGCAGCTGTGGGAGCGGCTTTGTGGGAGCGGCTATGCCGCGAAAAGGAAGCGGACGGAATCACGATCCAACGTTTCGCCCTCAATGGCGCTGGTGGTGATCGCCTCGGACAGCATCAGGTCAATCAAGGCGTCGGTTTGGTCAGCGTCCGACAACCCCTCGACACGACCGGTCAGCCGTTCGGCAGCGCGATAGAAAGCCTTGGCGCGATCCAGGAAAATAGAAGCGCCGTACTCGAAATCAGGCCAGCCGGGGTGTTGCCAAATCCACATGAGCCCACCATAGCGCCAAACCGACTCAGAATTCGCATGATATTGATTCGGTATAGGCGGTTAATCACTTCACATCCATCCTGGACAACATGGGATAGTCAAGCACGCTTCTGCGCAAAAATACGTGGACCTCGGAGAACGCTATTTCCCCCACAAGCTTGAAAGCGGCGCGGCCCATATGTCGTCGCCCAAAGGCATCGCCTCGTCACCGTCGTAAAGCAAAACGCCCATCTTGAATTGGTCACCGGCCAGGCTGGACAGCTTTCTCAGCCCACGCAGATCACCCTCCCTAACCGTAGCGGCCGCTTTGACCTCAACGCCAACAAGCTGTCCTGCGGCGTTTTCGATGATCACGTCGACTTCGACTTTATCTGCATCTCTGTAGTACATCAGGTGGTAGTCGCTTTCGGCAGTCGTCGTATGCTTGAGCAACTCTCCGAAGACGAAGGTTTCCAGCACGCTGCCGAACCGGGTTCGATCCTGTTGTACCGAATCCGCAGTCAAGGCAAGTAGTGTGGCCAGTAAGCCGGAGTCGATGAACTGTAGCTTAGGGGTCTTGACCACTCGATTGAGTCGGTTACGTGCCCAAACGTCAACACGCCTTAGCAAGTACATCTGCTCAAAAACGCCGATGTACTTGGCGGCCGTCTTGCTGTCCAGACCGACCTGACCACCCAACTGGGTGTAGTTGCACATTTGCCCGGCGGTCTGCGCCAAACCACGCAAAAAGCGTGGCAACAGATCCAGTTTCTCGATACCAGAAACATCGCGCACATCTCGTTGAATGATGGCATCAATGTACTGCCGAGCCCAAGCAGTTCGGCGTCTAGCAGTAGATCTGGCAATGGCTTCCGGATAGCCCCCGCGCAGGACACGATCGACCAGATCACGCCCAATAGCCACTGTGCTTGATTTTGGAATCCGCCCTGAGAACACATTATCGAGCCAGTTGGCAGGTTGCCCCTCAATTTCGCTCTGTGACAAAGGCAGGAGCAACAGGGTCTCTATCCGCCCTGCCAAGGAATCTGCCACAGTGGGCAAGGCCATCAAGTTGGCAGAACCCGTCAACAAAAAGCGACCCGGGCGCCTGTCTTCGTCAACACTCTTCTTGATCGCCAGCAACAGCTGCGGGGCTCGTTGGATTTCGTCAATGACGGCGCGGTCCAAGCTACGGATCATGCCGACCGGATCCTCTCGCGCAGACATCAGCGTCAGTTCATCGTCAAGGGTCAGGTAGTGCAGCTCCTTCTCAGCCACTTGGCGAACAAGGGTCGTCTTGCCAGCCTGACGCGGGCCAGCCAGTAGAACCACCGGCGTGTCCGCCATAGCTTCAGCGATACGTGACTCAATCCGGCGAGGATAAAGAGATGGCAGGTTCATGGCCTGCATATTACCGTAGATTGCGGAATCATGTTGCGTAAAATACGGATTCAGATATCGCGTATCACGGAATAAGGCCGTCGCAGGCAAGTCGCTGCACTTGCCATTTCCCGCAAACAGCGTCTTCATCGGAATCCAGACTGACCGAGCCCGATCCAGCAGACTCAGGTGCTTGTCGGTTTCGACCAGCAGGTCTAGGTCGCCCCCCCTAGCTGCGTCATCGAAACGCGAACCGAACAGAAATACCTCAGCACCCGTACCAGCGTAAGCCGATACCGTCTGGCTGATGCACAAGGACTGCTCTCGGGCTAGGCACATGCTCAGAGGCTGTGAATTTCCCCCCTCCCTTGAGGGAGGGGGTAGGGGGAGGGTGTAAGCCGTTGATTTATCATACCCCTCTCCCCAACCATCTCCCCTGCTGAGGGGAGAGGGGGGATTTTTTCACAGCCTCACAGTCCATCTCCAGTTACGGTCTGCTACCGAAAAACATCTTCCAGCGAGGCCGCATCAAGGGTGTTTTCGACCCACTGTTCGAGTTCGCCCTGGGTGGCTTGATCGAGTTGCTCGTGAACCCATGGGGATAGGGCCTTAAAGCGTTTGTTTAGCAGCCGCTTCAGCAGGATACGGCCCTCTTCCAGCTTTCCCTCTTGCCGCCCCTCTTGTTGGCCCAGCCGGATACCCTTTTGGATCCCCATCCTTTCCACATTTGTGACGTATCGCATCTGCTGCCTCTGCTCACACAGAACAACCACGCCTCAAACACTGTTGCCATTACTCAAAAAACCTTTACGGGCGATGAAAGTCATAATATCGGCAAAGGTTGCGATGACATAATCTGCTTCCGCCACGACAAGATTCAGCCTTTCAATTCGAAGATCCGCCTCCTCAGGGTAGTGGTGCGAGAACTTGTTTCGAAGGATCGCCGCAGTGCCAAAATCGTCGGCCGATTGAATAGCGCCGAGTTTTTCCATCAGGCGTGCCTTGTCGCGGTTCGATTTGTCACTCAGGTCTTCCTGCTCCACGTAGGCAATGCCTCTGAAAATCTGGTCCTGAATCATGGAAACGCACTGCGAATAGCGCAGAATCAAGGCATCAATGGACTCTTCCTGCTCGTCAGTCAATGCCTCGGCGCGCGCCAGGGTGATCGGAAAAATCTCCCGATTCTTGTTCAGGGAGTAGGTCAGTTTTTCTATGCGCTGCCCACAGGCAGCGATGTTGGCGAGCAGAATGTTCAGTTCGCTGCTCACAGCTGGGTGCCCTGTTTGGCAATGACATGAATGGGCTTCTCGGCCTCTCCTGGTCGCCGAATCAACAGGTCAACCTTAGCGTCGCAGAGCGCCGTTAGGCGATATTCGAGCGCCAGCGAGGTCTTGAGATCGATCGGCTGGCTGGCTTCAAAGTAGATGTCAATATCGCCACCACGCCTGGAGTCGTCGGCACGGGAACCAAACAGCCAAGCGCGCCCATTCGGATCAGCACCATATAACGTACGACAGACTGCATCCAGTTCGCGGGGGTTAAGCCTCACCGTTGGTTTGCTCCCAGGACGTCATGACAGAAATTCTGAAATCGTGGCTTGTTCATGATAGCTCATGATCTTGAAGCCATGGTGTTTGATCATCGCTCTCGGCGGATTTGAGATCCTCTCGCACCATCTCGGCGACCAGTTCTTCGAAACGAATCCTTGGTGTCCAGCCTAGCTTTTCACGTGCCTTGGTCGGTGAGGGGGAACGATCAGGGGCGAGGCGACCTTTCATCATTCAGGGTAGCTCGCCTCGCCCCATGATCGTTAGCGCCAAACCGACTCAGAATTCGCATGGTATTGATTTGATATGAGTGGTGAATCACCTCACATTGTCGATGCGCATATTTCAATCCATCGTGACCGCCCTATCCGTGAAACTCCCCGAGCGGCGTGGTGCGAGGCAGGGCGAGAACGGCCATGGCGGGGCGGTTTAGGGGCATGGGATAGTCAGATCCCCCCTTGATAAAGGAGGGATAGGGAGGTGTCAGGTCATCGGACCGGGATCACCCTGATTCAGTTCGATGCCCCATCAATTCTCCAGCCGTGGGAGCGGCTATGTGTGGGAGCGGCTATGTGTGGGAGTGGCTATGCCGCGAAAAGGGAGCGGACATGAGAGCCTCTTACAAATGAACCGCCTGCGCCACCAGCTTGACGCCGAGCGCCGCGCACACGCGGGACACCGTCTCGAAACGCGGCTTGGCATTGGGCCGCAACGCCTTGTACAAAGCCTCGCGCCCCAGGCCGGACGCCTTGGCGATCTCGCTCATGCCCCGCGCGCGGGCAATGTCGCCCAGCGCCGCCGCCAGCAAGGCGGAGTCGTTTTCCTCAAGAATAACGGTCAGATATTCGGAAATTGCCGCCTCGCTATCGAGATGCTCGGAAAAATCGAAATCGGGCAGTTCGGTAACCTTGATTTTTCTGGTCATGGCCAGTCCTCCAACAGAGAGGCCAGTTTGATGGCCTTGGTAATATCGGCGGCCTGCGTCGACTTGTCGCCGCCGCCCAGCATCACGATCAGCATCACACCTTGCTGCACGAATACATACGCCAGCCCGGTCCGAAGTGTTCACGCATCTCGAACACGCCCTCGCCGACCGGTTTCACGTCGCCCAGATTGCCCATCGCCGCCTTGCGCAGGCGGCCCAGCAAACGGCGATGCGTCATGCCGTCCTTAAGGCCGAGCAGCCAAGCATTGAATTCGTCGGTGCGTTTGATCAAAAACATGGATTAAACGTAATCGAACGAATACACAAAGGCAAGCGGTTTGACCCACGGAGAAAAGCGTCATGGTCGGATCACCCGAAGCTGAAGGCATCCGGTGCAGGCTCTTCGCTGACTTGTGAATCTCTTCAGCGAGATTTTCAAAACCAACCGTTGGCCATGGTCGTTATCCGTTTCCCGCCTTGCGGCACTCAAATCCCGAGACCCAGAGCCTCGGCTTCCGCCTCCTGCTCAAGGTGTACCCAGTCCACAATCCCCCCGCTCGGGGTGTAACCTGAAACCAACTGTTGCATCATCAATCGGACCACGCCAACGTCATTGACGTTGAGGGCGATCTCCAAGGCATCAAGCCTTTGCTCCAGGTCGGCCCAGGGCAGAAAGTCCTCATGGGCCTTCATGATCCTCGGGTGTGAGGTTGGCTTGGGGTTATCGCCGATCAGGAGCTCTTCGTAGAGCTTTTCACCGGGTCGCAGGCCGGTGATCTCGATTTCGATATCGCCGTCAGGGCTTTCTTCGTCTTTCAGGGTCAAGCCGGACAGTTCGATCATGCGTCGCGCCAGGTCCATGATCCTCACGGACTGCCCCATGTCCAGGACGAACACATCGCCCCCCTTGGCCATGGCCCCGGCCTGAATAACCAACTGAGCAGCCTCTGGAATCGTCATGAAGTAGCGGGTGATCTCCGGATGCGTCAAGGTAATCGACCCGCCGTCCCGAATCTGCTGACGGAACTTGGGCACGACCGAGCCGGAAGAGCCCAGCACGTTACCAAAGCGCACCATCGAAAATTTAGTCAGCCCCTTCCCCGTAAGGGAGGTGCCGGGATTGAGGGAAGCGGCCATCAGCGCCTGCAACACCATCTCCGCCAGCCGCTTGCTCGCACCCATGATGTTGGTCGGACGCACGGCCTTGTCGGTACTGATCAGCACAAAGTCGGAAACAGCGTTTTCAGCGGCCGCTTGGGCGGCCTTCAGCGTGCCGAGCACGTTGTTTTTGATGCCCTCCGCTGGGTTGTGTTCGACCAGCGGCACGTGTTTGTAGGCGGCTGCGTGGTAAACCGTATCCGGCTTCCAGGTGGACATGATCTCCCGCATGCGCTCTTCGTCTTGAACGGACGCGAGCAAGGGCACCAACCCGACCTCTCGCCCGGTCAGCTTTTCCTCCAGCTCCTGATGAATCCCATAAAGCGCAAATTCGGTCTGTTCGACCAACAAGAGCCGCCGGGGTCCGACGTTCAGAATCTGCCGGCAAAGCTCGCTGCCAATCGAACCCCCGGCCCCGGTGACCAGGACCACCTTGCCCAGGATGTTCTTGGCGAGCAGGATATGATTCGGCGATACCGACTCCCGCCCGAGCAGGTCGTCGATGTCCAGTTCGTGGATATCTGAAACGCTGACCCTGCCATGGGCTAAATCGCTGACACTTGGCAGCGTGCGTACCGCCACATGGGCAGCGCGCATCTGCGCCAGGATCTGGTTTCGGCGGCTGCGTGAAATGGAGGGCAACGCCAGTAGCACGGTGCCGATGCCGTTCGACGCCACGAGGCCAGGCAAATCGTCCGGGCTATAGATGGGCAGTCCATTGAGGACATGGCCATGCAGCCGGTCGTCATCGTCCAGGAAACCCGCCATGCGCATCTCGTGGTTGTTGGCCATGGCTGCCGCGAGCTGCCGGCCCGCCAGACCTGCCCCGTAGATCAGCGCCCTGGGCCGGGTCGCCAGCCTGAGTTGTTGCTGATATAAGCCGCCAAGCCAGAATCGGGCCAGTGCACGGGAGGCCCCGACTGCCAGCAACAACAGCATGGGCTGGATGATGCCGATGGTCCGCGGCACGCCCGGCACCCCAACCGCCATGACCACCGTGGCATAGAGCAGTCCATAGATGGCCATCGCACGGGCGACGGTCATCAGGGCAGACCAACCCGAATACCGGAATATCTCCCGGTAAAAGCCGTGGGTGATGAAGAGAGGCAAGGCCAAGACCACGGAGGCCAGCACCGCCCACCCCGGCTGCCAGAAGGCATCACCGGAAAGCGTCACCCATTCCCCCAGGCGGAGGAAATAGGCCAGCCAGACGGTTAGAACGCAGAGGCAGGCATCCACCACCAGCACCACCAATCGCTTGGTGGTGCGGGGCAGGGCGAGAACGGGCATGGCGAGGCGGTTTAGGGGCATCTGCAATCACTGCCTGATAGCATCAATGATCAGCAAGGCTCATCTGGAGAGCCTGCGAGTCAGCAAAATAACTGTCATCTAACAACTCATCAGGCAGACTAAGTAACCGAGCAATAATAACCTGAACAATGGAACTTCCGGTTGCGACCAAGGGACGAACACGTCCATGATTGATTGTTCAAGTTATTGTTTCTCGCTTACTAAGACCGGGTTGTCGGCGCTGACACTGAAACGGCAACTGGGCGTCGGCTATCCCATTGTTTGGCTGACCCACCACAAGCTGATGCAGGCGATGGCCGACCGGGAAGATCGCTATGTATTTGATGGCGAGGCCCAGGTCGATGATGCCTCTTCGTTCTCATCTCCGCCGACAAGGCCGTGCGCCCCTAGAACATTGAATGCCACTTCACCAGGCTGGAAAGGAGCGGATACGCCTGTTTCGGGGAGCCTGCGATGCAAGCAACCGCTGCCAGCCATGGAAAGCGAAGCGAGGGCTGGTAGTCCCCGATAGGCGTAGGGCGCGGGCGTGGGGCCGGAGTTGGTGGAGGGATTGGAAATCCCGTAACCAGCGGAGGCCCTATGCAGAGCGCATCCCGACACGCCGTTAAGCCATTTGCGGGAGTTGT